>JAZNCG010000039.1:0-3086 GCA_045587405.1 Ructibacterium sp.
AATTCTCATTTAATTATAATAGAAATATATATCAATAGCAAGAATAAAAAACAAATTTGTCAGAAAATATCAAAATTTGTATTTCCAATTAGGTCAAAGAAAAGGAAGATGTTAAATATAAATTTGACTTTTTGACTTTGACTTTTTGACATTCAGTTAAGAATATAAATGTGAACATTTTGAAAACAAAAGATAATACAACATAAAACCGCGTAAAAACGCTTGTTTACAGAAATAAAAAAATTTAAATAAACTCTTGACAAATAAAATTAATCTGCTATAATATAATTAAAGGTCAAAGAAAGTCAAAGTCAAAAAGAGGTGAGAGAAAATTGAAGATTAGTAACCTTATAGAGGAATGGATAAAGGAGATGATGTCCGAACAAGACGGAGCCATAGAACTTAAAAGGAATGAGCTTGCGGGGAAGTTTAACTGTGTACCATCACAGATAAATTATGTTATCTCTACCAGATTTTCTCCCGAGAGAGGATATATAGTAGAGAGCAGACGCGGCGGCGGCGGATATATAAAAATAACTCGGGTTAGTCCTGAGAGCGGAAACGGATTAATACATATGATAAATATGATAGGTAACAGCTTGAGTTTTTCGGATGCAAGAGTTTTGATACAAAATTGTTATGAATATGATTTAATTACCCAAAAAGAGGCAAGGATTATGATATCGGCATTAAGTGATAGATCTATACCTGTAAGACAGCCAGAACAGGATGTACTAAGGGCAGGAATTTTAAAAAATATGTTGCTTGCATTAATGTGAGTATAGAAAGGATGGGATAATATGAAGTGTCAGAAATGTCAAAAAAGAGAAGCTAATGAACATATAGTAAAAACTGTAAATGGGAAAAAACAAGAGATGTATCTATGCTCGGAGTGTGCAGCGGAGACACCATTTGCCCAGGAGGTAAAGGCGAGTATGGATTTTGGAATTGGAGATTTCCTTGGTGGTTTTCTCGGAGGTAGTAAGGCTAAGAGCCTTACCAGTGAGAGAGTTTCCAGAACAGATGTTTGCCCTGTTTGCAATATGTCTTTTCAGGAATTTTTGCAGAAGGGAAGATTGGGATGCGGAGAGTGTTACTCTGTTTTTAAAGAGGGATTGGCAAGACCATTAAGGCAAATTCACGGAACCTGCTCTCATATGGGTAAGGTTCCCTCAAGAATGGGAGGAAGCATTAAAGTTGACAGACAGATTGCGGCTATGGAAAAAGAATTAAGCTCAGCGGTACTAAAGCAGAATTTTGAAAGAGCAGCGGAACTCAGAGATAAAATTAAAGAATTAAAGGATGCGCAGAATTAGGAAAGGAGTGTTCTTATGTGGTATACAGATTGTGGAAAAGAAAGTGATGTTGTTTTATCTTCAAGGGTAAGACTTGCCAGAAATATAAAGGGCATTCCCTTCCCTGCAAGAGCAAATGCGGAACAACACGAGATTATATTGAAAAATGCAAGGGAAGCAGTTTTAAACACAGGAAACTGCTTGGCAGAATCCTGCAAGTTTATAGACTTATCTGTTATGGAGGATTATGAAAAGCAAGCTATAGCAGAACAACATCTTATAAGTCCGCAGATGATGGATAACAGTATAAAAAGAGGTTTGATATTAAGTGATGACAATAAATTGAGTATTTTGCTTAACGAGGAAGACCATATTCGCATTCAGTCAATGGAGGCAGGTTTTGATCTTGATAAATGCTACGAGCTTGCGGATAGTGTAGATGATTTAATAGAAGAAACCTTAGAATATGCGTTTGATGAGGATATAGGCTATCTTACCTGTTGTCCGACGAATGTTGGAACGGGAATGCGTGCATCTGTGATGGTGCATCTACCGGCTTTGACCATAACAGGAAATATTAACAGAATTATAGATTCTTTAGCTCAGTTTGGCATAACTGTCCGAGGTATATTCGGGGAGGGTTCAAAAGCTACTGGTAATATTTATCAAATATCCAATCAGTTGACATTAGGTGCGGCAGAAGAGGATATATTGGATAAGTTTAAGCAGATAATCGAAGAGGTTATAGAAAAGGAAAGAGATGTGCGAAAGCGGTTGTATGAGAGCGAAAAATATAAGCTTGAGGATAAGCTTATGCGTTCTTTTGGAATATTGTCAAACGCGGTAATTCTCTCATCAAATGAGGCTATGAAGCGTTTGTCAGATGTTCGTTTAGGCGTGGAATTGGGAATTATAAAGAATGTTAAGCTTGAAAATATCAATACAATAACCTATGAAATTCTTCCTGCCAATATTATGAAAAAATTTAATTTAGCCAGTGCAGATGACAGAGATTTAAAGAGAGCAGAAATTGTTAGAGAAAGGATGAGCGTATAATGTTTGAAGATAGATTGACAGAATGTGCCAGAATTGCCATTTCTAATGCTGGGGAAGCTACTTTAGAAATTGGGCATTCTATGGTTGGAACAGAGCATCTTCTTTTGGGTTTAATCCGAGAGGGAGAGGGCGTTGCAGGGAAAATTCTTGACGCAAATGGTGTGGACGAAGAAAAGGTTATGGAGAGAATTGGGGCGTTAATAGGAATTGGAGAACCATTACCTATTCCCGAAGATGGTAGAGGGCCTGAATTTACCCCAAGGTCAAAGAGAGTTTTAGAGCACAGCTATGTTGAGGCAAGACGACTTGGACATAACTATATAGGCACTGAGCATTTGTTGATAGCGATATTGAGAGAAAGAGAGAGTATTGCTGTAAGAATACTACTCGATTTAGGAGTAAAACCGCAGAGCCTGTTTAATGACATACTACAACTTCTTAACGAAGCAGATGAAGAAGTGGGAAATCCGGGCAGTGGAAATGAAAAAGGTGGAAAAGCAGGCAAAGGTGGTAATAATATCCAGACTTTAATGAAGTTTGGCAGAGATTTAACCCAGATGGCTAAGGAGGGGAAATTAGACCCTGTTATAGGCAGAGATGAGGAAATTGAAAGAGTTGTACAGATTTTAAGCCGAAGAACTAAAAATAATCCTTGTCTGATTGGTGAGCCTGGCGTTGGTAAGACTGCAATCGCGGAAGGTCTGGCTCAGCGGATAAGTCGGAGGCCAAGCGGTC
>JAZNCG010000040.1:0-20857 GCA_045587405.1 Ructibacterium sp.
AAACTACCTAAACAAAAAAATCAAGGGTTTTTGCAAAAAAAATTTATAATATTTGTAAATTGTGTTAAATAACCATATAAAAAGGTGATTATTTATTGATATTTTTATATTGCAATTTAAAGATGATACCAATAACAAGCCTTTTCTTGACACAAATATTAAAGCGTGGTAAAATTTATGTATAAATAAAGTCTGAATGTTGGTATAAGGAAGTGATTAAGATGCTCCGATTTTTGCATACGGCTGATATACATTTTGATACTCCGTTTTCTGCAAGATTTTCTCAGGAGAAAGCTACAATTCGCAGAAGAGAAATGATGGAAACCTTTAATGGAATAATTGAAAAAGCCTCGGATAAGGAATTCCTTTTTATAAGTGGCGATTTGTTTGATGGGGGATATGCTTCAAGGGAAACTTTATCTTTTTTAAACAGAAGCTTTTCTTCTATACCAAATACCAAGATTATGATTGTGGCAGGAAATCACGACCCTTTGACAGATGATTCTCCTTACAAAAAGATTAAGTGGAGCGAAAATGTTTACATATTTGGGAAGGAGTATGAATATATAGATTTTCCAAATCATAAAATCAGAATTCACGGAGTTAGTTTCGGGGAGAAGCATGTAAACCGTCCTATGGTTTCAAAGTTGGATATTAAAGAAGAATTTGCAAATTTACTCCTTATCCATGGTGAGGTTGTTTCAGAAGGAGGGGATAGCGATTATAATCCTATATACAAATCCTTTATAGAAAATTGTGGTGTAGAATATGTTGCTCTTGGGCATATTCATAAGCATATGGGAATAGAGAGAATTGGCAAAACCTATTTTGCATACCCTGGGATACCCGAGGGCAGAGGATTTGACGAGGACGGAGAAAAAGGATATATAGAAGGCGAAATAGAAAAAGACATTGTAAATTGCAGATGGGTTGTATCTTGTGCGAGAAGGTTTGAGCATATGAATATTGATGTGTCAGGCACAGGGGATTTTTTGGAAATACTGGAGAGAGTTGAAAAGGCGGTTCAGAACGCAGATACAAGGAATATATATAAGATAAGACTTGTCGGCAAGGCAGACCCGAGTATAATTAGGGTAGATATGATAGAGGAACATCTTAAAAAGAGTGTTTTTTATATTGAAGTAACAAACGAAACCCGAAGAGATTATCCCATAGAGGAAATGATGAAAGATGATGGGATAAAGGGTGAATTTATAAGATGTATGATGGACAAGATTTCCCAAATGCCCGAAGAAGAAAAAGAGATAGGAATAAGAGCTTTGGAAATCGGCATAGAAGCTATGGAGGGAGGTCGGTTGAGTTGGTAATAATCAAAGAAGCGATACTTCAAAACATAGGCTGTTTTAAAAATGAAACCTTTACTTTTGAAAAGGGTTTAAATGTTTTTTATGGTGATAACGAAAGCGGAAAATCAACCTTGCAATTGTTTATAAAAGCTATGTTATATGGCGCGCAAAAAACAAGAAAAACAACCGACTCTGTAAAGGAAGTAGACCGCCTTATAGCTTGGGGAGAAAAAAGCGGACAAGGAATATTAAGGCTGATATATAACGGAAGAGAGATTGAGGTAAGGCGTAAATTTGCAAGGCGTACTACGGCAGATGCGGAGGTTTTAGATGTAGCTACGGGTGAGCCGTTGGCAGAATTTGAAGACGGAGAGATTGGGGAGCGGCTTTTTGGAGCTTCCGTGGCTGTTTTTGAAAAGACATTTTGGCTTAAGCAGAATGGAACAGCTATGTGGGGAAAGAGTGAAGAGCTTAGCCGGAAATTAATGAATATAGAGCAATCTGGAGATGAAGATGTTTCTATAGAGAGAGGAGTTAAGGAAATAGAGAACTTGAAAAAGTCAATCAAGGCTCCTGATAAACGCAGTAATGAGGGGCAGTTGGACATACTTCAAGATTCTTTGACGGAAAAGATTCAGGAAAAGTATCATTTGATAACAGCGCTTAGACAAAGAGAAAGAGAAGAAAGTCGAATGGAAGATGCCAAGCAGAGTCTTAAAAGAGCTGAGGAAGAACAGGAAAGATTAAAGGCTCTTGCTGAAAAGCAAAAAAACTTTAAAGAGATAGAATTAAAGGCGGATAAATGGATAGAGATAGAGGCTCTTTTGAGAAAAAAGGAAGAGCTTAAAGAAAATATTTCGCAGACAAAAGGTGCAGAATTAGATGAAGATAGCCTTAAAGAAGCAGAAATTATGTCAAGAGAAGAAGAAACTCTTGACCAAACTACAAAGATAGGTTATGATAAGGAGAGAATTTCTTTTGAACTTCGTCAAAGGGAAGCGGAAAAAAAGAGAAGTGGCATAGCCTTGGTTTTTGGCGCTTTAATTTTTGTTTTCTCAGTAGCCCTTACCTTCAAAAATTTTTTTGGATTAATAGGTTGTTTTATAGGCATCTTTGTAATAGCCTTTGGAGTATATGGATATAAAAAGTCTGAAAAGGCAATAGATGAGATTGGACATAGCTTGACAGAGCTTGAAAAATTAATTCAAAAAGAAAATAAAGAAAGAGAAGAGCGAAAGGCGAAGGTCTTAAGAATTTGTATTGAAAACGGTTGTGAAAATGTAAAAGAGCTTAGAGAGGTTTTTGAAAAGGTAAGAGAGTGGAAGGGCGAGCTGGAAACTATTGAAAAAGCGTATTCTTCCATTATAGGAGATGATGATCCGAATGGGTTAAAGGATGCCTATGTAAAAGCTGAGGAATTTAAAGGAAAAAATTCTGAACTTTTTGAAAAGGATTATTCTAAGGAGTTGGAGAAAAATCAAAAACTGCAGCTTGAATTATCGGTTTCTGTTAAGGAACTTGAAGGAAAATTAAGTTATGTTTTCAATGGTGAGAAAAATCCAGCTGATGTAGAAAGCGAAATTTCTGCCATTAAAGATGATATTTCAAAGCTTGAAAAGGAATATAAAGCCGCAGAGCTTGCATTAGATGTTCTAAAGGATGTTCACCAACGAATGAAGTCGGACTTTGCTCCTGTTATTAACAAGGAAGCAGGAAAATATTTAGAAAGACTTACAAAAGGCAAGTATAAAAATATCCGTGTAGCAGAGGATTACCATATTAAGATGATACACGATGCCGAGGAATTGCATGAGGCTGAGTATTTCAGTCTTGGCACATATGAACAGATATATTTGGCGTTACGCCTTGCTATGGCTCATATGCCCGGGGGAGAAGGTGTGCCAATATTTTTAGACGATTTTCTTATGAGTTATGACGATAAGCGCCAGAATGCAGCAATAGAACTATTGAGTGAGTTGGCAAAAAAAAGGCAGATTATAGCCTTTACTTGTCATAGTAGAGATGTAAATAATGCGGAGAAATATGGCTCCGCAATCCACAAATTGAAGGAGGAATAAATATGGCAGCTGAGATTAAGAATGAACGAGGTATTGTCAGAGTTTCGAATACAGTTATTGCAAAGGTGGCAGGATATGCCGCAACAAAATGTTATGGTGTTGTAGGTATGGCGACCAAAAGCGGCAAGGAAGGATTCGCACAGCTTTTAAAGAAAGAGAGCATGGATAAGGGAATAAGAGTTAGAGTTGTAGATAATGCTCTGGAGCTTTCTCTTTACATTATAGTTGAATACGGAGTTAATATCGGAACAGTTGGAGAAATTGTCAAGAACGATGTTAAATATCAGGTTGAGGAAATGACAGGCCTTGAGGTTAAGTCTGTCACCGTTAATGTTGAGAGCATTCGTGTGCACGCATAGTAGTTCACGGTGAGGGTGACTGATAAGGAGGAAAAGAAGTGAAACTGATACAAGCAGAGGCTATTAGACAGATGATTGAATCTGCATCCAATAATTTGCAGAACAATCGTAAATATATAAATGATTGCAATGTGTTTCCTGTGCCTGACGGGGACACGGGAACAAATATGGGTATGACCTTTGGGGCGGCAGCAGAAACGGCTTTGGAAACTGAGGCAGATGCAACCGTTGGAAAGGTTTTAGAGGTGTTGGCAAAATCCTCTTTGAGAAACGCCAGAGGAAATTCGGGCGTTATTTTGTCCCAGATTTTGCGTGGTCTTTCAAAAGGTGCAGATGTTAAAGAAGGGCTTGGGATTAAGGAAATTACAGCAGCAGCTGTTTCTGCAAGAGATACTGCATACAGGGCCGTAATGAAGCCTACCGAAGGTACGATTTTAACAGTTGTCCGTGAGATTGCAGAGTTTGCTGTAGCAAACCAGGATAAGTACGAAGAACCTATTGAATTTTTAAATGCAATGGTAGAGGCAGGAAGAGGGAGCCTTAATAAGACTCCTGAGATATTGCCTGTATTGAAAAAAGCAGGGGTTGTAGACGCAGGTGGTCTTGGGGTTATGACTCTGTTTGAAGGAGCTGTATTTGCTCTTCAGGGTAAGTTTGTTGAGCCTTTAGAAGGGGCGGAAATCAAAACAGCTAAGGTTGAAAAAGCTGTTGATGTACAAGGCGAAGAAATTAAGTATCTTTATTGTACGGAATTTCTTATTAATAAATCTCCAGACAGACAGGCGACTCAGTTTACAGCGGCTATACAGCCAAAGGGCGATTGTATGCTTGTTATAGAGGATGATGAGATTGTTAAAGTTCATATACATACAAACCATCCTGGGTTTGTTATAGAGCAAGCACTAAAATTAGGAGAGCTTACAAACCTTAAGATAGACAATATGAAATATCAGCACGACGAGAAAATAGAAAAGGAAACAGAGGAAAACAAAGCACCTGAGAAGAGGTATGGCTTTGTTGCGGTTTCGGCAGGTCCGGGACTTGATGAGGTTTTTGACAGCGTGGGAGTTGATGCGATTGTTGAGGGTGGACAAACTATGAACCCCAGCACACAGGATCTTTTGAATGCAGTTCAAAAAATATCGGCAGAATATGTTTTTATTCTTCCAAATAATAAGAATATAATTCTTGCTGCAGAGCATGTAAATGAGCTGTCTGACAGAGAGGTTATAGTTATTCCTACAAAGAATATTCCTCAGGGAATTTCTGCTATGCTTGCATTTGATGAGGGCGCAGGTGTTGAGGAAAACAAAGAAAATATGATAGATATGATGCAAGAGGTAAAATGCGGTCAGGTTACATTTGCAGCGCGTGATTCTGCTATGGATGGGTTTGATATTCACGAAGGAGATGTTATGGGTATAACTGGTGGCGCTATATGTGCTGTTGGAGAGGACCTCAATAAAGTCTCCAAGGAGCTTGTTGCATCTATGATTGATGATGAAAGCGGAGTTGTTACTATATATTACGGAGCGGATACTGATGAGGCAACTGCAAAGGCGTTGGAAGATGCATTAGCAGAGGAGTACAGCGATTTGGATATTTCCTTAATATATGGCGGGCAACCTGTATATTATTATTTCTTAGCGGTGGAATAAAATGAAGTTAAATGACAGTATTCGTTATCTCAAAGGAATAGGCGAAAAAAGAGCCGAGCTTTTCCATAAGCTCGGCATTTTTGCAATTGAAGATTTGCTATATCATCTTCCCAGAGGTTATGAGGATAGAAGTGATATAAGAAGTGTAGCCGATGTTGTTGAAGGGGAGAGCGTTTGCGTTTCGGTATCATTGGCAAGTGGAATAAAAAGCTTTCGCGCCAGAACAGGGGCAAGAGTTATTAAGGCGTATATGAGCGATGGTACGGGTGTTATAGATGTTACTTGGTTTAATTCGCCATATATTGCCAATACCTTAAAAGATGCCGGAGAATTTATTCTGTTTGGCAAAATCGGTTTTAATGGCAGATGTGCACAGATGGTAAATCCTGTTATGGAAAGAGTTGAAAATGCAGGCGGAAAGACGGGGAAAATTATACCCATATATGCGTGCACAGCGGGGTTGAGTCAAAGGAATATCCGTGAGGCTGTTTTGAATGCGTTATCAGGGCTTGATGAACCAATAAGAGAAACCTTACCGAAGAACATTCGGGAAATGTATGATTTAGAAGAGATAAACCAAGCTATAAATCAAGTGCATCAGCCTGATGATTTTGACAAGTTTGAAAGAGCAAGGAAAAGGTTGGTTTTCGAGGAATTCATAGTTTTACAATTGGGAATTGGTATGTCCAAGGAGAGAAAGAGAATAGGCAAAGCATCGGCATTTTCCGATGTTAAGTGTATTGCAGAGTTTGCAAACAGTCTGCCATTTGAACTTACCAATGCCCAAAAGCGGGTTATAAATGAGATATGTATGGATTTAAAGCAAGAAACTCCTATGAACAGATTGGTCCAGGGCGATGTAGGTTCGGGTAAAACCGTGGTTGCTGCGGCGGTTATGTATGCCGCTGTTAAATCGGGATACCAAGGGGTTATGATGGCTCCTACGGAGATTTTAGCAAAGCAACATTTCAAAACTCTCACCAAGCTTTTTGAAAATATGGATATAGAGATAGCTTTTTTAAGCGGTAGTTTAAAGGCGACAGAAAAAAGAGAGGCAAAAGAGAGTATTGCAAGCGGAAAAGCTCAAATTATAGTTGGAACACACGCTCTAATAAGTGAGGGCGTAGAGTTTTTGAATTTGGGAATAACTATAACAGATGAACAGCACAGATTTGGAGTTAAGCAAAGGGCTGTTCTCGGCGGAAAGGATAAGAAAATTCATTCTCTTCATATGACGGCAACTCCAATTCCAAGAACTTTGTCGCTTATACTTTACGGGGATTTGGATATATCTATTATTGATGAACTTCCAAAGGGGAGAAAGAAAATTACAACATTGGCAGTAACAGAGGGCAAGAGAAAAAGAGTGGAAGATTTCGTTTTAAAAGAGTTGGACCAAGGCAGACAGGCGTATTTTGTCTGTCCTCTTATAGAGGAATCTGAAGTTATAGATGCCAATGCTGTTGAGGAATATATAAGCGCTTTGAAAAAAGGAGCTTATAGAGGAAGAAAAATTGAAGCTCTGCACGGAAAACTCAAAGCGGCAGAAAAAGAAGATATAATGAAAAGGTTTATGGCAGGAGAGATAGAGGCGCTTGTTTCGACAACAGTAATTGAGGTCGGAGTGGATGTGCCAAATGCTACAATAATGGTTATAGAAAATGCGGAAAGGTTTGGCCTTTCTCAGCTTCATCAGTTGCGAGGAAGAGTAGGCAGAGGAAAACACCAATCTTATTGCATTATGTTTTATAATGGCGGAGGCTTTGTAGAAGAGAGAATGAAGGTTATGTGCGAAACGGATAATGGTTTTAAGATTGCTGAAAAGGATTTAGAACTCAGAGGCCCCGGAGAGTTTTTGGGCACTCGTCAACATGGCTTGCCCGAGATGCGTATTGGCAATCTTATGACGGATATGAATTTGTTGAAAGAAGCCCAAGGAGCGGCGACCTATATTTTAGGTGAAAACAGTGGGCTTTCGGGGGAGGATTTCTCGATTCTTAGGAATAAGGTTGAAAGAGCCTTTAAGGATGCAGAGGGAACATTGAATTAGAATGTTGTATGTTGTAAAAAATAAAGGATTTATTATTATTTTGATACAGTTGTGCTAAGAAATGTTAAAGGTTAAAAAAACACTTGCATTTCTAATTAAAGGGTGATATACTACAATGGAATTCATGTATATATTTGGATGCAAATAAAATTTTTAGGGGGAATTATTACCTTATGGACAGTAGTATGGGGCTTACAGTTTTATGGCTCGTTATACTTATTTTTTGTTCGGCGTGTTTTTCGGCTACGGAGACAGCTTTTTCGTCTTTGAACAAAATCAGGCTGAAAAATCTATCAAATAATGGGAGCAAAAAAGCCGATTTAGCATTAAGATTGGCGGAAAACTATGATGTCTTGTTATCAAGCATACTTATCGGAAATAATGTTGTAAATATTGCAGCATCTTCTTTGGCGACAGTCCTTTTTATAGAACTGTTTCCAGTTTATGGTGTAACAATTTCAACTGTTGTGATGACGGTTGTTGTGTTGATTTTCGGTGAGATTTCTCCGAAGAGTCTGGCAAAAGAAACTCCCGAGAGTTTTGCTATGTTTTCGGCACCAATTCTTAAACTTATTATGCTCATTCTAACACCTTTTAATATGATTTTTGGTTGGTGGAAGTTATTGCTCAATAAATTGTTTAGGACAAAATCAGAAAGTGGTATCACAGAAGAAGAACTGATAACAATTGTCGAGGAAGCGCAGACAGAGGGTGGAATTAACGAAGCGGAGAGAGACCTTATTAAGAGTGCTATCGAATTTAACGACCTTGAGGCAGGTGATATTCTTACTCCCCGCGTGGATTTGTTGGCAGTTGATATCGAAGACGATACTGAGGAGCTTTATAAAATTTTTATAGAGAGCAAGTATTCCCGTATTCCTGTTTACAAAGATACTATTGATAATATCATAGGTGTTATCCACCAAAGAGATTTCTTTGTTAAGAATAGAAATGAAGGGGTTCCTTTAGAGGAGCTGGTTAAACCTGTTGTTTTTGTTTCAAACTCCATTAAGATTTCTAAGCTTATAAAACACCTTCAGAAGTCCCATGCCCATATTGCTGTTGTCGCAGATGAATATGGCGGAACTATGGGAATTGTTACAATGGAAGATATTCTGGAAGAACTTGTAGGAGATATTTGGGATGAACACGATGATGTTGTTCAGGAGATAGAAAAAATTAGCGAAAACGAATATATGGTTCTTGGAAACGCTGATGTTGAGGATATATTTGAGTTTTTTGGTTTAGAGTGTAATGTGGGAAAAAATACTGTCAATGGTTGGGTAATGAATGAGTTGGAAAAGATGCCCGAGGTTGGCGATGCCTTTACGGACGGTGCTTTAAGCGTTGTTGTAAAGGAGGTTGATGGCAGACGCGTAAGCAAAGTTCAAATTTTATACACTCATCTCGCAGATGAAGAAGAGGAATAGAATTAATAAAAAGCGAGTTTATTTTTCAATGAGAGAAATTATTACAATATATGGCATGATTTTTTAGAAAATCGTGCTATTTTTTTGGTGTCTATAGCCGTTACTCCTTTCGCATACTTTTTTACCAATTTGAATATATATGATTATATTAATATTGAGGAGGATATGTATGGAGGAAACAAGAAAGCACAATATCACTATGGAAAATCGAGAGAGGTTAACAATAAGTTCTGTTAATGAGGTTGAAAGTTTTGACGAAGAAAAGGTTGTAGTAAGTACATCGGAAGGGATAATGACGGTTTTGGGTAGTGATTTTAAATTGCAAAAGTTAAATGTTGATGATGGAGATTTGGTTATTGAAGGGATAGTAGACGAGATTAAATATAGCGAAAGCAGAGGAAATCAAGGCTCGGGCGGATTTTTTGCAGGGTTGTTTAGGTAAGAGGGCGGTGAGAAATGGAAATAACATCAAGCGTTAGTCTTTCATATTTTTTCTACTCTTGCCTAAGTGGAGTAATTATGGCGTTAATTTATGATGTTATCAAGGCTTTGAGAAGTGTTGGTAATGGTTCTGTTGTAGGGATATGTTTGTGGGATATTGCTTTTATAATGTTCTGGGGATTTGGTGTTTTTTATACAGCCTTTAACAAAAACAACGGAGCTTTACGGTGGCAAGGATTTATAGGAAGCATAGGATGTTTTTTTCTATACAGGCTAATAATTGGGGATAAATTTTTGAAAATTATTTTAGCTGTGAAAAAGCTTTTAAAGAAAGCTATTGGATTGATTTTAAAAATAGTTTTAAGCCCTGCTTTTTTTGCTGTTAAGATTTTAAAAAAACCAATTAAATCTGCAAAAAAATCTGTTGGAAAAGCATCTTTTCGATTAACACGGATATTACGGGTAAAAAAGGAGCAAAAAAGGTTGAGGAAAAGTGTGAAAAGCAAGTTAAGAAGAACAGAAAAACATAACAAAAGAGAGGGAGGATAATCAACAAAAAACATTGACAAAGGGTGTTTTTTGGGATATAATTGGAGTACAATAATATTTTTGTGCTCGGAGGTGGCGGAATTTGAGGAGAAAACAAAACAGAAGAATACAAGCTTCAAGCACCGGAAACAATTCTGCACCTCAGAAGAAGCGTAAAAATGTGAACATTCGTAGGTTAGTTACTGTTTGTGTGGTGACTTTATTTTCTATATATTTTGTGTATGTTATGATTTGGCAACACATTACAATTTCTAAAAAGAACGATGAGATTGAAGTTTTAAAAGAGAGCATAAATAACGCAAATCAGCGGACAGAAAAGCTTCAGGCAGAGCTTGAAAACCTTGAAGACCCCGAGTATTTAGAAAAGATGGCACGGGATAGGTTGGGTATGGTTCTGCCTAACGAAAGAGTTTTTATTGATGCAAATAAAAGCGAGTCTAATAATTAGTAAATTAATTTTTGAACAATATAAATACATATGAGAGAAGTCTCAGGAAGGATTAAGAAGTAATATGCAAATTGAAGTGGGTTCAATATTTGAGGGGAAGATAAGTGGTATTGCCGCATTTGGTGCCTTTGTTGAGTTGGAAGGGGGAAAAACGGGGTTGGTTCATATTTCGGAAATTGCATCGGAATATGTAAACGATATAAGCCGATATCTCCAAGAAGGTCAAAGTGTTAAGGTTAAGGTTATAGGTACGGAAAAAGGCAAAATAAGTCTTTCCATCAAACAGGCAGAGGAAGGAACCCCTGCAAAAGAAGAGAAGAAACCTAAGAAGGACAAAGCTCAGAACAAACGGCAAAAAACAGCTCAAAAACAGGTTGCCAGTCAGCCGCCGGAAGAGTTTGAATTTGTCCAGAAAAAGGATATGAGTTTTGATGATATGCTCTTGAAATTTAAGCAGGATAGTGATGAAAAGTTTCAGGATTTGAAACGCAGTAATGACAATAAGCGTAGCGGTGGATACAAAAGAGCTTATTAATTACAGCTTAAAAAGGCGGTGATTTTATGTCAGTCTTTCCCGTTGTTATTTGGGTAATTTTAGCGGTAGTTTTGGGAATAATAGAGGGAGCAACGGTTGCGTTGGTTTCTATATGGATGGCAATTAGCGCGATTATTGCGGCTGTTATTGCCGCGTGCGGCGGAACAATTATGTTGCAGATGCTTGCTTTTATTTGTTCTTCGGCGTTGTTACTTTTGCTTACCTTCCCTTTAACAAAAAAGTTCAGACATAAAGAGATGGAAAAAACAAATGCAGATAGATTAATCGGTTCTATGGGGATGGTTACAGAGGATTTTAATTCTATTGAGGGTAAGGGCAAAATTAAGGTTGACGGACAAGTCTGGTCGGCGTTATACTTTGGTGAGGAGCCTTTAAAGATAGGGGAAAAAGTTATTGTTTCCGATATTAAAGGTGTCAGGGCTGTAGTAGAAAAAGTAAAATCATAATAAATTATTTTACATGTATTCTGAAAGGAGAATTAATTATGGCTGTTTTAATTGTGTTTTTAGTTGTTTTGGTAATTCTTCTGTTGTCTTGCGTTAAGGTTGTACCTCAGGCAAATACTTTTGTTATAGAAAGGCTTGGTGCATATAATGCAACATGGGGTGTTGGTTTGCATTTTAAACTCCCATTGGTAGACAGAGTTGCAAAGAGGGTTAGTATGAAAGAGCAAGTGGTGGATTTCCCTCCGCAACCGGTTATTACAAAAGACAATGTAACTATGCAGATTGATACTGTTGTGTATTTCCAGATTACAGATCCTAAGCTATTTACCTATGGCGTAGAGCTTCCTATGTCTGCAATCGAAAATCTTACGGCAACTACTCTTCGTAACATAATCGGTGATATGGAACTTGATGAAAGTTTGACATCAAGAGATGTTATAAATACCCAAATGCGCTCTATATTAGACGAGGCTACTGACCCCTGGGGAATTAAGGTTAATCGTGTTGAGCTTTAGAACATCATTCCTCCGGCGGGAATCCGTGAGGCGATGGAAAAACAGATGAAGGCAGAGCGTGAGCGTCGTGAGGCAATTTTGCGTGCTGAGGGTGAAAAAAAGTCTGCAGTTTTGGTTGCAGAGGGTGAGAAAGAATCTCGCATTCTTCAGGCGGAGGCAGAAAAAGCGTCACAAATTCTTAAGGCTGAGGCTGAAAAGGAAGCGGCTATCCGTGTGGCAGAAGGTGAGGCTCAAGCTATTATGGAGGTTCAAAAGGCGACCGCCGAGGGATTGCGTATGCTGAACGAAGCGAATCCTGCAGAAAATGTTATTGCTATAAAGAGCTTAGAAGCCTTTGCCAAGGCGGCAGACGGAAAGGCAACAAAGATAATCATTCCTTCGGAAATTCAAGGCCTGGCAGGTTTGGCAACAAGTCTTAAAGAACTTGTTGTGGAAAAAGAAGAGAAATAGTTTATAACTTCAAATGAAAAATATTGTCAAAACAGCGCGAATGTGCTGTTTTGTATTGTTAGTTTACAACGGGGGAGAAAATTCTCCGAATTAAATGAGATAAAATTTAGGAGGTTTATCATTTATGTCAGGACATTCCAAATGGGCAACAATCAAAAGAAAAAAAGGTGCTATTGATGCCAAGAGAGGTAAAATTTTCACAAAGCTTGGCAGAGAGCTTATGGTAGCAGTTAAGGAGGGAGGCCCTGACCCGGACTCTAACTCTAAGCTGAGAGATGCTATTGCAAAGGCAAAGGCAAACAATATGCCAAATGACACTATCCAAAGAAGTATTAAAAAAGCGTCAGGTGAGAGCGGTGCAAACGAGTATTTCGAGATGGTTTATGAAGGCTATGGCCCAAGCGGTATAGCTGTTATGGTAGAAACCTTAACCGATAATAAAAATCGGACCGCAGGCGATTTAAGACACTATTTCGATAAAAATGGTGGAAACTTAGGACAGAATGGATGCGTAGGTTTTATGTTCGACCAAAAAGGCGTTATTGTTATTGAAAAGGCTGACGGGATTGACGAAGATACTCTTATGATGGATGCAATAGATGCAGGAGCAGACGATTTTAATGTTGAAGATGAGTGCTATGAAATTTTAACTTCTGTTGAGGCGTTTAGTGCTGTTCGTGAAGCTTTAGAGGGTTCAAGTTATGTTTTTGCTCAGGCAGAGATAAACTATGTTCCGCAAACTACAACAGAGCTGACCGACCCTGACGACATCAAAAAGATGGAAAAGCTTATAGATATGCTTGAAGAAAACGACGATGTCCAGAATGTATATCATACATGGGAAATGCCTGACGAAGAGGAAGAATAAGCGAGAAATCAAGGCTTTTGAGCTTTTTGATTTTATAAATTCTACTTGAATGATGATATATGTGCCATATCTACAGCGTACATACCCAAAAATGTGAATTGCAAAGGTTTGTATATCAACCTTTGCAAGTGAATTTTTTATACCTGTAAAGGCGGATTTAGTTAAAAACGGCAGATTTCTTTATCGAAATCTGCCGTTTTTTTGGAGCTGGTGAAGGGAATCGAACCCACGACCTTTTCATTACGAGTGAAATGCTCTACCGACTGAGCTACACCAGCTAATACTAAAATCAATATTTGTGAGTATACCACACATTTTATTTCTTGTCAAGGTGAAATACCTCTGATTTATCACTCATACCAAATGAAAAACATCTTCTCATATATTCACAATAAAAAGGAGGGTTTTTCTCCCTCCTTTTTAAAGTAACTGCTTATTTTAATTAATCTTTTTAGACGGGTTATAGTTTAACAATATAATTCCACTACAAACCAAAACCAAGGTTATAGCTAAATTTATCGGCGAAACATCTCCTGATTCTGTCAACAAAAGTTTAGATAAAAGAACTCCGAAAACAGGGGTCATAAAATGGAATATTGAAACCTTAGATACAGGATTATATTTAAGCAATATTCCCCATACAGAATATGCAATAGCCGATAAGAACGATAAGTATATCAAAACTCCCAATCCGTTGAGGCTTGTTACAGAAACGATTCCTCCGAACAAAAGAGCAACAACTATCATAAACGCACCGCCCATTATAAACTGATATCCGCTGATAACAACAGGCTCCTCTGTTGTTGAAAAGTTCTTCATAAGAACTGTTGATGTGGCATATGAAATTGTCGAGAATAAAACGAAGCAATCCCCTGTAAAGTTCATATTAAGGTCTAATCCTTTAAGGTTAACAACGATTATTCCTGCAAAACCTAAAATGCAAGCTACAATCTTCTTAATTGTAAGTTTTTCCTGTTTAAAAACCAAGCTTGCAATCAACAAAGCAAAAAATGTTCCCGAACCGCTGGCAATAGTTCCTTTAACACCTGTGGTATTAGAAAGACCTATATAGAAAAATATGTATTGTATAACTGTCTGAAAGGCGCTGACAGTTGCAACCTTGCCCCAGTTTTCCTTTTTGGGGAACAGAAATTTTCTTCTTCCGATGCTGTATATTAAAACTGTTAATATTCCTGCAAGAGTAAAGCGTATTCCTGCAAAAAGCATAATAGATGGAACTGAACGGTCAGAAAGACAGAGGTCATAGCCAATCTTTATAAATGGTGTGGCACTTCCCCAAAGGGCACAACATAAAAGTGCCATAAATGTTACGAAAATAATGTTTGTATATATTTTATGTGAACTTTTATTCATGATTAATTCCTTTATTTTTGTATAAGATATTTTGAAACTGCATATCCTACCAAACTGTTGTAACGAACCTTTGAAAAACCATTGTTTGCAACATCAAGATATTCAACAGTTCCGTTTAGTGGGATATCTATTATTTTCTCTGAAGTTACATCTTCTGTAGGGTATAGACCTATACTCTCCTCACAATCGGAAACTGTCAGAATAACAGGCTTGTTGGGGATTGTGTTGTCTACGATTGTTGTGGGTGATGTATTTAAATATTGGCTTAAAGCATAGCCTGTAACTCCGTTATAGAGTACTTTATAAAAACCATCAACAGATGCCTTTTCTATGAAGCCGCAGATTCCACCTACCGGAATTGTGTCAATTCGCTGAACATTAGTATCAGGGACAGGTCTTATAGAAAGCTCAGTTTCACAACCTACAACATATAAACTAAATTGTACATCATCTTCAGATGCCGGTTTCGGTGTAGGAACTGGAGTTGGCTTTGAAGTCGGACTTGATGTAGGTGTGACGGTTGCGGATATTGTAGCAGATGGAGCGTCGTTAGTTTTGCTCTGATTGCTGTTTGATGCATCTGTGCGTCCGAGGATATACATAAAGCCTGCAATCAGGATAACCAAAACTATCCCCAAAGTAGTTAAAGATATAATAGCTACAGTTTTTGAAGAGTTGTTCTTATTGTTCATATGAATGATCCTTTCCAAAATTTACTAAATTTATTATAACATATAATAAATTTAATTCAATAGTTAATTATATAAATCGGCTAACAATAAACTAAAAATTTCTTTACAATACAGATAGTTTGGGATATAATGTAAAATGGATAATGTTTGAGATAATTTTTTAAGAGGAGCTATCTGATATGAATTTAACCCACCCATCAGAATTAAAGGAATTGCTGACAAGACACGGATTTTCTTTCTCTAAGTCTTTGGGGCAAAATTTTCTTATTGATGAAAATGTTCTTAACAAAATAATAGCCGCAGCCGATGTAAACAAAGAGGTTTGCGCGTTAGAGATAGGCCCGGGAGCAGGGACCCTAACAAATCGCCTTGCTATGGAATGTAAATCTGTTGTGGCAATAGAGATAGACAGTGCTCTTTTACCTATACTTGATGAAACTATGGGTGAATATGACAACTTTACATTGATACACAATGATGTATTAAAAGTTGATTTACCTAAATTGACAAAAGAAAGCTTTGGAGATGCTCCCTTCTGCGTTGCGGCAAATCTTCCATACTATATTACAACCCCTGTTATTATGGGGCTTTTAGAAGCAAGACTACCCATAACCTCTATGACCTTGATGGTTCAGAAAGAGGTTGCGGATAGAATGGCGGCAAAGGAGGGAACAAAAGATTACGGAGCTTTATCTGTTGCTGTTCAATACTACACAGAGCCATCCCTTGTTTGCAAGGCAGAGCCACACTGTTTTATACCACAGCCAAAGGTGGCATCCTCGGTTGTCAATTTAAAGGTTTATGATAAACCAAGAGTTCAGGTTGAGGATGAAAAAAAGTTTTTTGCCCTTGTTAAATCCGCCTTCGGGCAAAGACGAAAAACTTTGGTTAATGCTCTTTGTAAAAGTCCGCATATAAGTGTTTCAAAAGAAAAGGTGGAAAATGCTCTTAATAAAATGGGGTTGGATTTATCAATCCGAGGTGAAAGGCTGTCGGTTAAGCAGTTTGCAACACTTTCCAATTTATTGTAAAGAATGAATATATTTTTTATTTGTGTGAAAAATAAGTTGAAAGTTTGAAAATGTTCGTAATATGGGGAAGTGACCGGCCAATATGTTTTTAGTCCCTTGTAATAAATATCAAAAGGCAGGAAATGAATCTGTGTTGGCAACTATACCAAAGGAAAATTTAGGATTGTTAAAAAATTGTCTAATTTATATATTGAAAAAATGGAAATTTTAAGGTATATTATATATTGGTTGAAATTTGGTTCAATTTAAAAAGTAAGTAAATTAAATTTAAATATAGGAGGATTTTATTATGACAAACAATAAGTATGTATTAAATTGGCTTGAAGAAATGAAAGCTATGTGTCAACCGGATAATGTTATCTGGATTGATGGAAGTGAGGAGCAGTTAGAGGCTCTTCGTGCTGAATCCGTTGCAAGTGGAGAAATGATTAAACTTAACCAGGAGAAGTTACCTGGCTGTTACTACCACAGAACTGCAGAAAACGATGTTGCTCGTGTAGAGGATAGAACATTTATCTGTACTGAAACTAAGGAAGAGGCAGGTCCTGTAAACAACTGGATGGCTCCTGCTGAAATGTATGCTAAATTAAAGGCTTTATATACAGGCTCTATGAAGGGCAGAACAATGTATATTATCCCTTATTCAATGGGTCCTGTTGGCTCTCCTTTTTCTAAGATTGGTATTGAGCTTACAGATAGCATCTATGTTGTATTGAACATGGCTATTATGACAAGAATTGGTAAAGCTGTTCTTGATATTATCGAGGGTGATGATTTCACAAAGTGTCTTCACGCTAAAAAAGATGTTAACCCTGATGAAAGATATATTGTTCACTTCCCACAGGACAATACAATTATGTCTGTAAACTCTGCTTACGGCGGTAATGTTCTTTTGGGTAAAAAATGTTTTGCTCTCAGAATTGCATCTTACCTTGGTAAGCAAGAGGGATGGATGGCTGAGCACATGCTTATCTTAGGCTTGGAAAATCCTCAAGGTGAGGTTAAATACATCGCTGCTGCTTTCCCAAGTGCTTGCGGTAAGACCAACTTGGCTATGCTTATTCCTCCTGAATATTTAAAGGAAAAAGGCTACAAAGTTTGGACAGTAGGTGATGATATCGCTTGGTTGAGAATTGGTGCAGATGGCAGACTTTACGCTATCAATCCTGAGGCCGGTTTCTTCGGCGTTGCCCCAGGAACAAGCGAAAAGACAAACTTTAACGCTTTGGAATCCACAAAGAAAAATACAATCTTTACAAATGTTGCAATCAACAACGATGATATGACAGTTTGGTGGGAAGGCCTTGATAAGAATCCTCCTGCAAACTGCACAGAGTGGAAGGGCGCACAGGTTAATGGTAAAGAGTTTGATGGTAACTTGGCTCATCCTAACTCAAGATTTACTGCTCCTGCAATCAACTGTCCTTGTATCTCTTCTGAATTTGAGAACCCACAGGGTGTTCCGATTTCTGCTATCGTATTCGGTGGTCGTCGTGCTAAGACAGCTCCATTGGTATACCAGGCAAGAGATTGGGAACATGGTGTATTCGTAGGTGCTACAATGGCATCTGAAACAACAGCAGCAGCTGCTGGTGCTGTAGGTGTTGTAAGACGCGACCCAATGGCTATGAAACCATTCGTTGGTTATAATATGGCAGACTACTTCGGCCACTGGTTAGAAATGGGTAAGAAGATGGAGGCAGACAAAGCTCCTAAAATATTCCATGTAAACTGGTTCAGAAAAGATGATGAAGGTAACTTCCTCTGGCCTGGCTTTGGTGACAATATGAGAGTTCTTCTCTGGATTCTCGATCGTTGCGCAGGCAAAGTAGATGCAGTTGAAAGCCCCATCGGTCTTCTCCCAGAAGAGGATGGAATTGACACAACAGATTTGGATATTTCTGCAGAACAGCTTAAAGAATTGCTCAGCGTTGACAAAGATGTTTGGATGGAAGATGTTGAGAATCAGAAGGAATACTTTGAACAGTTTGGCGACAGATTACCTGCTGAAATTAAAGCTCAGCTCGAAAACCTCGAAAACAATCTTAAATAAGACTAAAACGATAGGGTGTTTAAAAACAAAATGTTTTTAAACACCCTTAAATCACATAAAAGAGGTTTTACTTTGATTTAAATAAAAAAACAAATACTGTATGGTGCTGTTCGTTAGTAGGAACATGCACCTTTGCTTGTTTATAAAAATTTTCTATTGGAATGATATTGATTACCTTTGGGAATATTATAAAATCATAAGCAGAAAGGATTAAGTACAAATGAACTTTCAGAAAATGTTTGAGTATTTTTCCGTAATATCTCAAATACCAAGAGGCTCGGGAAACAGCAAGCCTATGGGGGCCTTTTTAGAGGATTTTGCTAAAGAACACAAGTTAGATTATTACCGAGATGAATCGGATAATGTTATAATATACAAAAAAGCCTCAGTGGGATACGAAAATGCCGAGTCTGTTATATTGCAAGGACATACTGATATGGTTTGCCAAAAAACCGAGGATTGCAATATTGATTTTGAAAAAGACGGGATTAGTATTTATGAGGAAAATGGATATATAAAAGCTAAAGATACAACCTTAGGGGCAGATAATGGGATTGCTGTGGCTATGATTTTAGCAATTCTTGAAAGTGACGAATATCTTCACCCCTCTTTAGAGGCTGTATTTACCGCTGATGAAGAAATTGGCATGGTAGGGGCAGATGCTCTTGATTATTCAAAACTAAACTCCAAAATGATGATTAATCTTGACGCAGAAGAACCTGAATCCATTATTGCCTCTTGTGCAGGCGGAGTTGAAGTGGTTCTATCTCTTCCATATGAAAGGGTTTCCTCATCAGGTACCAAGCTTGAGATTAACATTAAAGGGCTTAAAGGCGGACACTCAGGTGTTGAAATTCACAAAGGCAGACTAAACGCTAATCTTGTTTTGGGAAGAATTTTAAATCATCTTTCGCCGGGGTTGGATTTTAATATTATTTCTGTTTTTGGTGGCGATAAAAGTAACGCCATTACTCCATCTGCCAAGGCTGAAATCGTTGTAGAAGACGCTGAAAAGGCTATGGAAATTCTCAATGAATATTTTGAGGTTATTAAAACCGAAAATTCAGGCAGAGAAGAAAATATTGCTTTTGAAATTAACAGATGCGACCATGCAGAATACAAGGTTATAGATGAAAATGCAAAAGAAAATCTCGTTTTTCTTCTTGCAACAGCTCCAAATGGAGTTATGGAAATGAGTTGTGAAATAGAGAACTTGGTTGAAACCTCATTAAATCTTGGCATACTTAAAACAACTCCTGAAAAAATATGCCTTACATTTGCTATCAGGAGCAACAAAAACACAGCTTTATCTGCCCTTGAAGAAAAGATTAAGGCTTTTGGAAAGAAAGCATCTTGTTTGGTTGAAAGTTGTGGCAGTTATAAGCCTTGGGAGTATAAGGGAAACTCTTATATTCGGGAAGTTTATAAAAAGGCATATGCTAAGAAAAATGGCAAAGAGCCTACTGTTATTGCAATACATGCAGGGTTGGAATGTAGTGCGTTTGCATCAAATATACAAGATCTGGATTGTATTGCGGTAGGTCCTGAGGTTTTGGATGCTCACACTGTTTGCGAACGACTAAATATATCCTCGGCAAAAGAGATTTTTGAGGTTGTTTTAGAAACATTAAAAGAATTAAAATCTGAATAAAATTCCAATCTATCGCAGAAAATATTAAAAAGACAATTTTCACGATAGATTGGAGAAAAATAATGGGAAAGCAGAAAGAATTCAAGCCTTATATACCTCCAGAAAAGGTTATATCCGAGCTTACAGCAACATCAATCATTACAGGGGTTATGTTAGCTGTTATATTCGGCGCTGCAAACGCCTATCTTGGCTTACGAGTCGGTATGACAGTTTCAGCCTCAATTCCTGCAGCTGTAATATCTATGGGGGTTATACGAGTTTTAATGAGGAAAAGCTCCATCTTAGAAAGCAATATCGTGCAGACCATAGGTTCGGCAGGAGAATCGGTTGCGGCAGGTGCCATATTTACCCTGCCCGTGCTTTTTTTATGGGCAACAGAGGGCAAATGCGATAAGCCGCAACTGTTGGAAATAACAATAATTGCAGTTTTAGGTGGCTTATTAGGCGTGTTTTTTATGATCCCTCTGCGAAACGCCTTAATAGTCAAAGAACACGGAGTTCTCTCCTATCCCGAAGGATCTGCCTGTGCAGAGGTTCTATTGGCGGGAGAAGAAGGAGGCGCAAAATCGTCAACGGTTTTTGCCGGCATGGGTTTTTCGGCAATTTTTAAATTTATTATTGATGGATTAAAAATAGTTTCAGGGGAAATCACTTTAAAAGTCAAAGGCTTTTCAGGAGAAATAGGAACCCAAATCTATCCTGCGGTTATGAGTGTTGGTTATATCTGTGGCGCAAAAATTTCTTCGTATATGTTTGCAGGAGGGCTATTAAGCTGGTTGGTTATTATTCCTATGATTGTTCTGTTCGGAGAAAATATTGTGCTATATCCTGGTACAGAAAAAATTTCTATCATCTATAACGAAAGTGGTGCAAGCGGAATATGGTCAACATATGTAAGGTA
>JAZNCG010000041.1:0-7164 GCA_045587405.1 Ructibacterium sp.
AGCTGTGATTATGCACAAAAAAATTAACAAAAAGTTATAAAAATCGTTAAAAAATACAAGAAGAATAAAGCTTGAAAAAAGCCTTGAATCACTTGACAAAAAGGTGAATTTGGGGTAAAATAAAACGGTTCGTAGTATGGAGAGAAGATAGAGTTATGATTGATATTCTTAAAACAGCGAATAAGGTTGTTGGTTTAAAACAAGGGAAAAAAGCTGTCATGGCAGACAGAGCCAAAACTGTTTTTGTTGCAGAGGATGCAGATTTGCGGGCAATAGAAGAATTTGTTAATCTCTGTAATGAAAAGGAGATTGAGCTGGTGCAGGTTGCAACAATGAAAGAGTTGGGTAAAGCCTGTCATATTCAAGTGCCTACAGCCTGTGCGGTCCTCTTGAAGGACTGATTAAATCTGTTAAAAACGCTTAGGCGCTTTTATATATTATTTTATATGCATGGAGGTGAACATATTGCCAACATTTAACCAATTGGTCAGAAAAGGAAGATCTACAGTAGAAAAGAAG
Organism: Ructibacterium sp.; assembly: GCA_045587405.1. Lineage (GTDB taxonomy): Bacteria > Bacillota > Clostridia > Monoglobales > Monoglobaceae > Ructibacterium. Next base: position 520 of record JAZNCG010000041.1, read on the forward strand.
TCAACTGCTCCGGCTCTTTTGCTGGGTATGAATACTCTAAAAAAGCGTCCGACAGACCAAGCTTCTCCTCAGAAGAGAGGTGTTTGTACTTCTGTTAGAACTATGACTCCTAAAAAGCCTAACTCAGCTTTGCGTAAGGTTGCCAGAGTTAAGCTTACAAACGGAATCGAGGTTTCTGCGTATATCCCCGGTATCGGACACAACTTGCAGGAGCATAGTGTTGTTATGATTCGTGGTGGTCGTGTTAAGGACTTACCTGGTGTTCGTTATCACATTATCCGTGGTACATTGGATACATCCGGTGTGGACAAACGTTTGCAGAGTAGATCAAAGTATGGCGCAAAGCGTCCTAAATAATAGGCGTTTGTGTTGACAGATTGAAAATGTAGTGCATATATGTTCATAAATATATTCTGATGACTTATGTGCACGACAGCGGGAATTAGCCCGTTGAGTACCTTAATGGTGAATAAACCTGAAGAAGGAGGGGAAGAGAAGTGCCAAGAAAAGGTCATGTTGCCCGTCGTGATGTTTTACCTGATCCGATGTATAACAGCAAGGTTGTTACTCGTCTTATCAATAACATTATGTTAGACGGAAAGAAGGGCGTTGCTCAGAAAATTGTTTATGATGCATTTGATATCATAAAGGAAAAAACCGGAAAGGAACCGGTTGAAGTATTTGAGGACGCTATGAATCAAGTTATGCCCGTATTGGAGGTAAAAGCTCGTCGTGTCGGCGGTGCTAACTACCAGGTTCCGATCGAGGTAAGAGCTGATCGTCGTGAGACTTTAGGTCTTAGATGGATCACAATGTTTGCAAGAAAGCGTTCAGAGAGAACAATGGCTGAAAGACTTGCAAATGAATTGCTTGATGCTATCAACAGTACAGGTGGAGCTTTCAAAAAGAAAGAAGATACTCACAAGATGGCAGAGGCAAACAAAGCATTTGCTCATTATCGTTGGTAATAGTTTTTTGAGCCAATTGTTTCGGTTCAAACTGAATATGCAGTTTAGTTATTAAATTGCGAAAGGAGAAAATTATGGGTAGAGCGTTTTCATTGGAGAAAACAAGAAATATAGGTATCATGGCTCACATTGATGCCGGTAAAACCACAACTACCGAGCGTATCTTGTTCTATACAGGTCGTGTTCATAAGATTGGTGAAACCCACGAGGGTGCCGCTACAATGGACTGGATGGAACAGGAACAGGAGCGTGGTATTACTATTACATCTGCTGCAACAACTGCGCAGTGGAAAAATCATAGAATTAATATCATAGACACTCCCGGACATGTTGACTTTACCGTTGAGGTTGAGCGTTCTTTGCGTGTATTGGACGGAAGCGTTACCGTTCTTTGTGCTAAAGGCGGCGTAGAACCTCAGTCTGAAACCGTTTGGCGTCAGGCAGATAAGTACATGGTTCCGAGAATGGTTTATGTAAATAAGATGGATATCATGGGTGCAGACTTTTATAATGTTGTAAACATGATGAAAGAGCGTTTGAAATGTAATGCTGTTCCGATTCAGTTGCCTATCGGTGCTGAGGACGAGTTCAAAGGCCTTGTCGACCTTATTGAAATGAAAGCTTATGTTTACTATGACCAGTTAGGTCAGGATGAGCGTGTTGAGGAGATCCCTGATGATATGAAAGATAAGGCAGAAGAATATCATATGGCTCTTTTAGAGGCTGTTGCTGAAACAGATGAAGAGTTAATGGAGAAATTCTTCGAAGAGGGAGATCTCTCAATCCCTGAGATTAAGAAGGCTATAAGAAAAGCTACTATTGCAAATGAAATGGTTCCTGTTCTTTGTGGTTCTTCCTATCGTAACAAGGGCGTTCAGAATATGTTGGATGCAGTTATAGACTTTATGCCATCACCTCTCGATGTACCTGCTATTAAAGGTATAGTTCCGAGAACTGAAGAGGAACAGGTTCGTGAATCTTCTGATGATGCGCCATTTGCTGCATTGGCATTTAAGATTGCTACAGACCCATTCGTTGGAAAATTGTGTTTCTTCCGTGTTTATTCAGGAACACTTACAAGTGGTTCTCATGTTTACAACTCGGTTAAGGATAACAAAGAAAGAATTGGTCGTATATTGCAGATGCATGCTAACCACCGTGAAGATATTGAAATCGTATATTCAGGTGATATAGCTGCGGCAGTTGGCTTGAAAAACACAACTACAGGTGATACTCTTTGCGACGAAAAGAATCCTATTATTCTTGAGTCTATGGAATTCCCTGAACCGGTTATTCGTGTTGCTATCGAGCCTAAGACTAAAGCAGGTCAGGAAAAGATGGGTATTGCTTTGGCAAAACTTGCTGAAGAAGATCCAACTTTCAGAACTTATACAGATGATGAAACAGGACAGACAATTATTGCCGGTATGGGTGAGTTGCACCTTGAAATTATCGTTGACCGTTTGCTCCGCGAATTTAAAGTAGAAGCAAATGTTGGTAGTCCTCAGGTTTCTTATCGTGAGACTATCCGCCTTGCATCACATGTTAACCATAAGTATGCAAGACAGTCAGGTGGTAAAGGTCAGTATGGTCATGTTGTTATGGACATTGAGCCTTTAGAGCCGGGTGCAGGATATGTATTCGAAAACAAAATTGTAGGTGGTGCTATTCCTAAGGAATATATCCCTGCTGTTGATGCAGGTATACAGGGCGCTATGCAGACAGGTGTTTTGGCAGGATATCCCGTTGTTGATGTAAAATGTACATTGGTTGATGGTTCTTATCACGAAGTCGATTCATCAGAAATGGCCTTCAAGATTGCCGGTTCTATGGCGTTTAAAGAGGGTTGTAAAAAAGGTAATCCTGTAATTATGGAGCCTATTATGAAAGTCGTTGTTAATGTTCCCGAAGATTATATGGGAGATGTTATCGGTGATTTGAACTCTCGTCGTGGACAGATTCAGGGTATGGAAGCAAGAACAGGTGCGCAAGAGATAACTGCTATGGTTCCTCTTTCCGAGATGTTCGGATACGCAACTGACCTTCGTTCTAAGACTCAGGGTCGTGGTCAATACTCTATGGAGCCAAGTCATTTTGAAGAGTTACCTAAGAGTTTGGCAGAAAAGATTATTAAAGAGAGAAGCAAATCTGAGGATTAGTTTCTAAAATAAAAAATATTATAAATTTATAATAGAAATATAAAAAAACTATTGAAATTATTTTAATTTAATAGTAAAATATATAAAGTATATTAATTTTGTAAAAATTATTAAAATATTTCTATATTCCATTAATAAGGAGGAAATTAAAATGGCAAAGGAAAAATTCGAAAGAAGTAAACCCCATGTTAACATTGGTACAATCGGCCATGTTGACCATGGTAAAACAACTCTTACCGCTGCAATAACAAAGGTTCTTGCTTTGGGTGGTAAGGCTCAGTACGAGGCTTATGATATGATCGATAAGGCTCCTGAGGAAAGAGAAAGAGGTATCACTATCTCTACTGCACACGTTGAGTACGAGACAGACAACCGTCACTATGCACACGTTGACTGCCCAGGACACGCTGACTATGTTAAGAACATGATCACCGGTGCTGCTCAGATGGACGGTGCTATCTTGGTTGTATCATCTGCTGATGGTCCTATGCCTCAGACTCGTGAGCACATCTTGCTTTCTCGTCAGGTTGGCGTACCTTACATCGTAGTATTTATGAACAAGGTTGACCAGGTTGATGACCCTGAGTTGCTCGAATTGGTTGAGATGGAAATCAGAGACCTTCTCACAGAGTATGAGTTCCCCGGAGATGATACTCCTATCGTTAAGGGTTCAGGTCTTCAGGTTCTTGAAAGCGCATCTACAGATCCTTCTGCTCCTGAGTACGCTTGTATTCACGAACTTATGGACGCTGTTGACAGCTACATTCCTACACCTGAGAGAAAGAGCGATTTGCCTTTCTTGATGCCTATCGAGGATATATTCTCAATCACAGGCCGTGGTACAGTTGCAACAGGTAGAGTTGAAAGAGGTCAGCTCAACCTTTCTGACGAAGTTGAAATCGTTGGTCTTTCTGACGAAACAAGAAAAGTTGTTGTAACAGGTATCGAAATGTTCAGAAAGCTTCTTGACTATGCTGAAGCTGGTGACAACATTGGTGCGTTGCTCCGTGGTGTTGCTCGTGATGAAATCGAAAGAGGTCAGGTATTGGCAAAGCCAGGTACAATTACACCTCACACACATTTCAAGGGCGAAGTTTATGTTTTGACTAAGGAAGAGGGTGGCCGTCATACTCCATTCTTCACAAACTACAGACCTCAGTTCTATTTCAGAACAACTGATGTTACAGGTGTAGTTAATCTTCCTGATGGCGTTGAAATGTGTATGCCTGGTGATAACATCACTATGTCTGTTGAATTGACAACAACAATCGCTATTGAAGAAGGACTTCGTTTTGCTATCCGTGAAGGTGGTAGAACTGTTGGTTCTGGCGTTGTTACAGAAATCATTAAATAAGATTATTCTTATGTTGAAAAACTCCGCAGTTTTCTGCGGAGTTTTTTATGTGCAAAAAAGTTTGATAATAGGGATAATTTGTATTGCAATTCGATTTATAAAGGTATATAATGAATTATATATTATGCTTTTAGGGAGCAAGAGATTATGAAAAAAAGATAATTCAAGGGAAGATATTTCCCAATTTAATTTGTTTTGTAATATCAATTATTTTATCAAAGCTATTACAGATTTTAAAGCAACATAAAATTAGCTGAGCTTGTCATATAAATAAGAAAGGGTGTTGTAATTGGAAATCGTTATTGCAATAGATTCTTTTAAGGGAAGTATGTCATCCTTAGAAGCGGGCAGAGCGGCAAAAGATGGCATAAAGAAAGTTTTTCCAAAGGCAATATGTGATGTGTTACCAATTGCAGACGGAGGAGAAGGAACAGTTCAAGCGCTTATAGAAGGTATGGGCGGAGATATACAGAGAGTTACAGTTAAAAATCCTTTGGGGCGAGATATTGTGGCAGAATATGGGATTGTAAACAAAACTGCGATTATAGAGATGGCGGTGGCATCGGGGATAGCCCTTCTTGGCAGAGAAGAATTAAATCCCATGGAAACCACTACTTATGGAGTTGGGCAACTTATAAAAGATGCTATTTTAAAAAACTGCAGAGATTTTATTATCGGCATTGGCGGTAGTGCTACAAATGATGGCGGAGTTGGTATGCTTAAAGCTTTGGGATTTAAATTCAAGGATAAAGATGGAAAAGAAATCGGCTATGGAGCTAAAGAGCTTGGAAGAATAACAGAGATTGATGATTTACTGGTTATTCCTGAGCTAAAGGAATGCAAGTTTAACATAGCTTGCGATGTCACCAACCCATTGTGTGGAGAAAATGGTTGCAGTAAAATTTTTGCGCCTCAGAAAGGTGCAAACGAGAGAGAGATTATGGTGATGGACAAAGGGATGAAAAAATACGGCGAGCTAACCATGAATAAGTATAAAAATGCGGATATGAATTTTCCAGGTGCAGGAGCGGCAGGTGGCTTGGGTTTTGCTTTTATGGCATATCTCAAGGGAGAACTAAAATCCGGAATAGAGCTTATATTGGACAAAATTGGAATTGAAGAATATATTAAGGATGCGGATTTGGTAATTACAGGAGAGGGCAGAATAGACAGCCAAACAGCCATGGGGAAAGCTCCTGTAGGAATTGCTGAATTGGCGAAAAAATACAATAAAAATGTTTTTGCTTTTTGTGGGTCTGCTACGCGAGATGCAGGTGTTTGTAACGAGAGAGGAATTGATGGAATTTTCCCCATTGTCCGAGGGGTGTGTACTCTTGATGAGGCGATGGATACTGAAAATGCAAAGGCTAATATGCGTGAAACGGTTGAACAGGTTATGAGATTGTATAAAATCCAAAAATAATTATATTAAATTGTAAAAAAATAAAATAATTTTTTGCTATATAATGATATATGGCAAGAAGGGGGTGGGAGTATGCGTGTTTTGATAGTAGAGAGTGATATGGCTTCTGTGGAGTTGGAGCAGGACTATTTATGGATGGAGGGCATAGTCTGTGATATTGCTGAAACAGGCGAAAAAGGGCTCAGCATGGCTCTTGAAAATGATTATGCATTAATAATTATCAACACTTTACTCTCAGGGAGAGATGGATTTTTTGTGTGCAGGGAACTTCGCAAGATAAAGGAAACACCTATTATATTTATATCTTCTGCAAAAGATGATGTAGATGTTGCCAGAGGCTTGGGCTTAGGTGCAGATGACTATATTTCAAAACCTTTTTCTATGATGGAGTTTGTTGCAAGGGTGAAATGCCGAATTGCTCGATATAAGAGATTGACGGAAATATCAAAGCCAAAAAAACCTGATATAATTAAAATCAGAGAGCTTACCATAGACAAAGAAAGTCATAGAGTTTATGTAAAAGATGAAGAGGTACCTATGCCTGTAAGAGAGTATGAGCTTCTGCTTTTTATGGCAGAAAACCCCAATATTGTATTCAGCAAGGAAAGACTGTTTGACAGAATTTGGGGAATGGATTCTATGGGGGATTTATCCACGGTTACGGTGCATATACAGAGAATAAGGGGTAAGATAGAAAAGAATAATCCTGACGGAAGATATATTGAAACCGTATGGGGTGCA
>JAZNCG010000042.1:0-16484 GCA_045587405.1 Ructibacterium sp.
TCTATATCAACAAAAAAATCAAGCTTTTAATTAATATTTTTCTATATAGATATTAACATATCCTGCAATATAACACAAAACCTTATTATTTTTTCTATTTATTATCGTTTTGTCGTATTTCAACACGCCTGATTTTTCCACTGATTGTCTTTGGTAACTCGTCAACAAATTCAACAATTCTTGGATATTTATAAGGAGCTGTATGAGTTTTTACATAGTTCTGAATTTCTTTCTTTAATTCGTCACTTGCTTTTGCATCTTTTGTAAGCACTATCGTTGCCTTTACCACCTGCCCTCTTACAGGGTCAGGTGCAGCAGTTATTGCACACTCAAGAACATATGAAAGCTCCATAATTACACTTTCAATTTCAAATGGGCCTATTCTATATCCCGAAGATTTAATGACATCATCTATACGACCAACATACCACAAATATCCATCTTCATCGCGAGTTGCCTGGTCCCCTGTATGATAAAATCCATCATACCAAACATCTTTTGTTTTTTCCTCATCCATATAATAGCCAAGGTAAAGACCACAAGGCACTTTCTTGCTTATTCTTATACAAATTTCGCCTACATCACCATTCTTACATTCTTTTCCCTCTCCATCAAGAAGAACAACATCGTAAAGGGGTGTTGGCTTACCCATTGAACCGATTTTGGGATTGGTTCCAACAAGATTTGCAATCGAAAGTGTCGTTTCTGTCTGCCCGAAACCTTCCATAATTTTAAGTCCCGTTGCTTTATGGAATTGATTATAAACCTCGGGGTTAAGTGCCTCCCCTGCTGTTGTTGCGTATTCTATAGATGATAAATCATACTTTGTTAAATCCTCTTTGATAAAGAAACGATACATAGTTGGCGGAGCACAGAATGTTGTTATATTATATTTCTTGAACATAGGAAGAATATCTTCCGATACAAATCTGTCAAAATCATATGTAAATATTGCTGCCTCGCATAACCATTGTCCGTACAATTTACCCCACAAAGCTTTGCCCCAACCTGTGTCTGAAATCGTAAAATGCAAGCCGTTAGGATTAACATTATGCCAATATTTAGCAGTAATATAATGCCCCAAAGCATATTTATACGAATGAGTTGCAATCTTAGGATATCCTGTTGTTCCCGATGTAAAAAACATAAGCATCGGATCATCTCCGCAAGGAGTATCCTCTTTTCTGTTATAGACATCACTGCACAATGCCATTTCGCTATTAAAATCAGACCACCCGTTTTTCTTTTCCCCAACGGAAATCTTTTTAAGCTCAGGAAAATCTTTTGCCGCCATATCTACCTGCCGGGAAACTTCCCCATCTGATGTACAAACAATCGCAGACACTCCCGCCGCCTTAAAACGATAGCTTAAATCGTGCTCCACAAGCTGATTCGTTGCAGGGATTACAATAGCTCCAATTTTATGAAGAGCAAGTATACTGAACCAGAACTGATAATGACGCTTTAAAACAAGCATTACCCTGTCGCCCTTTTTAATTCCCATAGACTCAAAGTAATTCGCTGTCATATTACTATATTTTTTCATATCCCCGAAAGTAAAACGATGTTCACTCTTGTCATTTCCAACCCACATCATCGCAAGCTTGTCAGGATTTTTATCTGCAATTTTATCAACGCAATCAAAAGCGAAATTAAACTTATTCTCATTTTTAAATTTAATCTCTTCTAAAACGCCTTTTTCGTTGGTCTTGGTCTTTATAAATTTATTTGCAACCGTAGCCTCTTCAGAACGCACAATAGTAGGTTCAAACTCAACATCTCCTGCATTTGAAGTTTCAGGCGAAGTTTTTACTATAAATGCGTATATTTTACAATCCTTTCCACCACGAGCGGTCAAAGCATGAGGATATGAGCTATTATAATAAATGGTATCCCCTTCACTAAGAATTTCTTTTCTTCCGTTAATTTCTATTTCTAAGCTACCTTTTATTACAACATCAATTTCCTGTCCATCATGGGAACTGTATGCAGGCTCTCCATCAGGCTCATACGGAATTGTAACATAGAATGGCTCGACTAATTTTCCTTTAAATCGAGGCGCTAAATTATCATATACAAATCCTGTGTTTTTGTGTATACGCAACCCCTCACCTTTTTTAGTCACTGTATAAAGAGAAAGATTAGGACTGCTGCCTTCCAATAAATCCTTTATATCAACACCAAATATATCAGCACACTTATAAATAAAGGTAAATCCAAAATCAATTTTTCCCTCTTCAAGCTTTATGTAATCCTCTAAAGTAACCTCGGTTTTCTCCGCCATTTCCTCCTGAGAATACGCCGAAATTTCACGCAGAGTTTTAATTCTGTCTGCCACATCTTTTAATTGATAATCCATCATAATTACACCCTTTCTTTGACTAAATTAGCCGTTTGGAGCAACAAAAAACGCCCCAAACAAAGAAACTCTTGTTTGAGACGAATAATTTTACCTATCCGCGGTACCACTCAAATTGCAGACACAAAATCTGCCACCTCTCAGAGTCCAAACAACTCCTATGCATTAACGCAGCAATCACGAGAACTCTTACTTATTAATTGTTCAGAATTCCGGCTCAAAAGTGATAAGCTCTTGAAGAAAAACATACTAATTCACACCAACCATTAGCTCTCTTTAATATTTCAGCTTCAGCCCTCTTCGTCACAGCCTTTATTTACATATTTTTGAGAATTTTATCATATAAACAATAATTTGTCAATACTTTTTATTAATTTGGATAAAATTGTATTTTTTCATATATTGTGCAGCATAGCTTGCAAAATTATTTTCATCTTACTCTTCTTCAACCCTTCTGTCTGACATTTTTTCTTCAACGGTCTTTCTATTTCTCAAGGAGTTTGAATTGCTCCACTCTTCCTTTGTATATTCATCATCAAGCATAGAATCGCTCATATCAATTAAGGCTTCCATGTATTCATCGTTTTTCTTTTTGAGCAATAGTGCAACAAAGGTCATACCTATCCCAAACAAAAATCCTAATGCGCCAAAAAACTTCCAAAAACATACTTTACTGTTATTTCTATCCGATAGTAAACTTCTCCTCATACTTTTCTCTCCTTTTCATCATTTAGTATTTCCCTATTCTCCATAATAATTCGATTTATTATTCTATCTTTCTCGATATTTTCTTATACTTACTTCTCCGCTGTTTAAAATTCTTAATTTGTTATCTTTATCCTTTAAAACAAGATTACCCTTGCTATCTATATCTTCTGCGGTATAAACTTCATCATTTTCTTGCAAAATTCTAACTTTTTCACCTAAAATCATAGACCTTTTTTTATATTCATCTAAAAACAATCCATTTTTTATAATATTTTCAATATCTGCAAGTTCATTTATGAGCTCAGCGGCAAGACGATTTCTTATATCCTCATCTTTTCCTTTTTGGATATTTCCTGCAATAGCTTTTAAATTCTCTCCAAATATAGTATTACAATTTATTCCTATTCCCAATATAACCGCATCTATTTTCTTTTTTTCACTGTTATATACAGATTCTGCCAATATTCCGCAAACCTTTTTTCCATCTACCAAAATATCGTTAACCCATTTGATTTTGGGAATATCTCCTGTTGCTTTTTCTATAGCACGACATACACAAACTCCTGTTGCGGAAGTCATCATCAAAATATCATCTAAGGATATTTCAGGTCTTATAATCATACTAAAATATAATCCGCTACCCTTAGGCGAGAAAAAACTTCTTCCCATTCTCCCTCTTCCCTGGCTCTGTTCTTCCGCAATAACAACAGTTCCGCTTTTTGCACCTTTATATGCTAACTCTTTAGCGTATAGATTAGTGGAATTAACAGTATCAAAAATCAAAATATCTCTTATTTTTTCTTTGTTATCAAGCCAAATCCCTATTCTGTCCTTATCCAATATATCTCTTTGCATATTGCTACCTCAATCAACTATTTTTCCACTAATTTCACATTTCTCTCCCCTAATACATCAATCAATTTATCTATACGCATATCACGCTCGGATATCCACATACTTTTGGGCGCCATCATAGTTTGTTTACTCCCCTCATATCGAAGTACAACAGGAATATCGCCATTTCCGTTTTTAAGAATTTCTTTCACATCTTCAAACAAATCCTCGTATCCCTCTTCAAGGCGGATATATAGTTTCTTATCGGGATTTTCTTTTGCCGCTGCATTCAAATCCTTAACATCCTCAAGTCTGAGTTTCGGCGGTTGCTCCTCGGTTAAATCCAGATTTCCCTCTATAATAACTATTCTGTCTGTTTCTAACAATCTCTCAAACCGTCTTACCAACGAAGGAAATACCAAAACCTCGATACTACCGCTCATATCTTCCAAAACAAGATATTTCATAATCTCGCCTTTTTGGGTCAATTGATTTCTTACTCCCGTTATAATACCAGCAAGCCTTACCTTGCTGCCTATGTTAAATCTGTGATTTTCGTTTTCATCAATTTCCTGAATATATGCAGTTGCACATTTTTTGACTAAATCCTTGTATCTGTCAAGGGGATGTCCTGAAACATAAATACCAATACATTCTTTCTCCATGGCAAGAATATCTTTTTCATCAAATTCATCTCTGTCAGGAAAATTATCCTCGGTATGTATCTCTTTTTCCGAAAGCATAGCAAACATATCCATCTGCCCCGGCATAATGGTTTTTTGCAAAGTTGTTGCATCCTCTATAACACGCTCATACACACCCATAAGAACAGAGCGTTTCAGATTAAAGCTATCAAAAGCACCACTTCTTATAAGATTTTCTACAACCCTTTTATTTACTTTTTTACCGGCCATTCTTGTGCAAAAATCTCTAAATCCTGCAAATTTTCCACCCTCTGTCCGCTCTGCAACAATCTCATCTACAACTCCACCACCAACATTTTTAACTGCCGCCAAGCCAAAGCGAATTGCATTTCCATCAACACTGAATTGTCTGCCACTTTTATTGATATCAGGTGGTAATACAGGTATATTATGCTGATTTTTAGCAACAGCTATATACTGGGTCACCTTATCAGTTCTTTCAATAAAAGATGTCAGCAACGCGGCAAAAAATTCCGTAGGATAATGACACTTAAGCCACGCTGTCTGGTAAGCCACAACAGCATATGCAGCCGCATGGGATTTGTTAAATGCATAAGATGCAAAATCCATCATTTCATCAAAAATAGATGCTGCCGTTTTTTCATCTACGCCACGCTTTATTGCTCCATCTACAACCTGTCCGTCTTCTTCAACGCCATAGATAAAATTATGGCGCTCCTTCTCCATAACATCTGTCTTCTTTTTAGACATTGCGCGTCTTACCAAATCAGCTCTCCCAAGGGAATAACCACCCATTTCACGAACAATCTGCATAACCTGTTCCTGATAAACTATACAGCCATAGGTTACATCCAGAATATGTTCAAGCATGGGATGCTTATACTTAACAACCCCTTTATTATTCTTGTTTGCTATATACAAAGGAATAGAATCCATAGGTCCCGGGCGATAAAGAGATATTCCAGCGATTATATCCTCTAATGAATTTGGCTTTAACTCCTTCATAAACTGCTTCATTCCGCTACTTTCAAGCTGAAAAACCCCGTCAGTTTCCCCTGCGGAAATCATTTCATAAACAGCTCTATCATCAAAACCTAAGTTCCCTGTATCAACTTTAATTCCATAATTATTTTTTATATGTTCTACTGCATCACGAATAACCGTTAAGGTTCTGAGTCCCAAGAAATCCATCTTTAAAAGACCCAATCTCTCAATGGTCGTCATTGTAAATTGCGTTGTTAATATATCATCGTTTTTCTGCAAAGGAACATAGTTCCATACAGGCTCACGGGTTATAACCACCCCTGCTGCATGTGTTGAAGTATGCCTTGGCAATCCCTCCAATTCCCTTGCAGTATCTATAAGTTTTTTTATCTGGCTGTTTCCATCATATAACTCCTTAAGCTTTTGATTAACAACCATAGCTTTTTCTATATTCATTTTTAATTCCATAGGAATTTGCTTTGCAACTTCGTCTACAACTCCGTATGGAATATTCAAAGCACGCCCTACATCTCTGACAGCCAATCTCGCCGCCATAGTACCAAAGGTTACAATCTGGCAAACCTGTTCCTCACCATATTTGCGGTTTACATATTCTATAACCTCGCCTCTTCGCTCATAACAAAAATCAATATCAATATCTGGCATACTTACGCGTTCAGGATTTAAAAATCTCTCAAAAATCAGCCCATATTTTATAGGGTCAACATTGGTTATGTGCAAACAATAAGACACAATGCTTCCTGCAGCGCTTCCTCTTCCCGGGCCTACCATAATTCCGTTATCACGGGCATATCTTATAAAATCCCATACAATCAGAAAATAATCAACATAGCCCATTGTCTTTATTGTATCTAACTCATATTCAAGTCTTTCTCGAACTTTCCCATTATCATCAGGGTATCGTTCTGCTATTCCCTCGTCTGTTAATTTACACAAATATTCATACGAAGATAAACCATCAGGTACATCAAATTTAGGAAGATGCAACTTCCCAAATTCTATCTCAACATTACATCTGTCTGCAATTTTTTGAGAATTTTCTATTGCCGAAGGAATATTGCCAAATATCTCTGTCATCTCAGCTTCGGATTTTAAATAAAGCTGGTCTGTAGACATCTTCATTCTATCTTCATCTTCAACGGTTTTTCCCATCTGTATACACATTAAAACATCTTGATACTCTGCATCTTCTCTTTTAACATAATGCACATCATTGGTTGCAACAAGCTGTAAATCAAGTTCTTTTGCCAAAGCAATCAACTCTCGATTTATCTTCATTTGCTCGGGAATATCGTGATTTTGAAGCTCTATAAAATAATTTTCTCTTCCGAAAATTTCTGCAAATTCCTCCGCCCGTCGTTTTGCCTCATCATAGTTATTTGATAAAATATTCCTGGACAAAACCCCTGCCATACACGCACTGAGCGCAATTATTCCCTTACTGTATTTACGCAGAATTTCCATATCTACTCTTGGTCTGTAATAATATCCGTCAATATATCCTACGGAAACTATTTTCATTAAATTGTGATAACCCTCATCATTTTCCGCAAGCAATATCAAATGATAACTTTGAGCATCAAATTCGTGAATTTTGTCAAACCGAGTTCTTGCTGCCACATAGACTTCACAACCTAAAACAGGTTTAATTCCTTGTTCTTTTGCATATTCGTAAAAATCTATAACCCCGAACATATTTCCGTGGTCTGTTATTGCCATAGCGGTTTGCCCCAGCTCCTTGGCACGATCTATTAATTTTTTTATTGTTCCTTCGCCGTCCAACAAGCTGTACGCCGTATGAACATGCAGATGTGCAAAAGCCATAAAACCGCCTCCTGACTCAATTAGCTATTCAAACTTCATCAATTTTTTTATTCTGTGATTCACCCCTGATTTACTCAAAGGCGGATTCATCAGTTTTCCCAACTCATTAAGGCTCATCGCTTTATTTTCAAGACGCAATATTGCAATTTCCCTTAAATCCTCAGGCAGATTTTCTATACCTATTTTTTTGTCTATTTCCTCAATCACTTTTACCTGTTCAATTGATGCATTAATCGTCTTATCTAAATTAGCATTTTCCCGATTCAATGTTCTGTTAAGGTCATTATTCATCTCTTTCTCAATTTTTACATTCAGCATCTCCATTTGCGACTGAAATGCACCTAAGTAAGAAAGAAAATCGCTGATAGTATCACTGTTTTTCATATATAAAACATACTTGGACTTTCTTACAATAGACTTGAAATCAAACCCTGCCCTTAAAAGTATATCTTTCATATCTAGGCTCAACCCCATATAAGGAGTTATAATCTCCACATTATAATTCTTCCGTGGATTTATAACCGTTCCGCCACTCATAAAAGCTCCTCTTATAAAAGCTTTTCGGCAACATTCTCTCTCTATCAAAACAGAATCTATCTTATATCTTATGATACCCGTTGAAAAATCAATCAACCTCATCTCATTAAGAATGCTCATAATAAATGTCGAATCTCTATTTTCCGCAGTATATCTCACAGCCTTTTCGTTGGACTTTTTTATGTTTATTACCGCTCCCTCTTTTTCGCCTAATGCAATATATCTATCTAATACATCTTTGTTTTCAGTAACAAACCGAATAGATTTTTCCGTTATTGTTGCACCAAATAAAAGTAATCCTGCAAACTCAGCCTTATCACAGCAACTTCTTTTATTCACAATCTTATTTATTTCTTCTTTTGTCATCTCCGAAAAAGTCTTCATCTTTTAACTCTCCATTCTTCCAAATGGCAAACCTCTTTTACCTATACTCCCTTTTGTATATCCCTGTGAGAAATAAACACATTATGACCCGACTTATAAATCTCTTTATACAAGCCTTCAGCAATAGTAACGCTTCTATGATGCCCTCCTGTACAACCGATACCTATTACCAATTGGGATTTGCCCTCTTTTATATAATATGGAATTAAATATTCTGTCATATCAGATAGTTTACTTAAAAATTCCTTACTTTGCGGATAACCCATAACATAATCACTAACACAGGTTTCTAAACCTGTATGTTCCCTGAGTTCTGCTACATAAAAGGGATTAGGCAAAAATCTCACATCAAAAACCAAATCTGCATCCAAGGGAATCCCATATTTAAAACCAAATGATACAACATGAACCATCATACCCTCAAATTCACGCTCTCCACCATATATCGATGTTATATGAAGTTTTAACTGCGCTGTTGAAAGAGAAGATGTATCGACAATATGAGTTGCCATCTTTCTTATCTCTTCCAGCATTATTCTCTCTCTTCGAACCCCGTCAATTATTCGATTTCCCGCAGCCAGCGGATGAGTCCTTCTGGTTTCTTTATATCTTTTTACCAACGCTTCATCAAATGCTTCCAGAAAAAGAATTTCATATTCATAACCCAGCTCAGAAAGCTGTTCCAAACTTCCCGATAACTGTTCAAACAGCTTTCCGCCTCGGATATCACAAACTAAAACAGCTATATCCTCAGGTTTTGCCGCTTTATAATATATTTCCGCAAACTTTGGAATTAATTCAGGAGGCATATTATCAACGCAGTAATATCCCAAATCCTCCATAGCATTGACGGCTTGAGATTTACCCGCACCTGACATCCCCGTTATAATTACAAATTTCATACCTTCACCTCTTAGGCTTAAAATTCACCCACAAATCTGACTTCCGTTTTAAGTTCATATCCAAATTTATCTTTAACTATTTCCTGTACATTTTTAATAAGCTCAACCATTTCTTCTGCTGTTGCCCCTTGGTCATTTACCAAAAATCCTGCATGTTTCTCCGAAACTGATGCTCCGCCGACTCTGTAACCCATAAGGTTTGCGTCCTGAATTAATTTACCCGCAAATGCGCCTTCGGGGCGTTTAAATGTGCTTCCTGCACTTGGAAGATTAAGAGGCTGTTTCGAAGCTCTTCTCTCTGCGAAGTCGTCCATCTTACTAAGTATCGCATCTTTATCGCCTTTTTTCAAAGACAAGGTTGCTCCTATAATAACCCATTCGGGATTTTTAGAGAAAATACTGGTTCTGTAGCCAAACTCACATAAATCTCCAGCAATAGTTCTGCTCTTCCCATTTTCATCAATATAGTCCACGGATTTAACAACATTTTTCATTTCACCATCATAGGCTCCTGCATTCATAAACAAAGCTCCCCCCAATGTTCCTGGTATGCCTGCTGCAAATTCAAGACCTGTTAATTCGTTATCCAATGCAATCTTTGCAATTCGCGAAAGTTTTACACCGCTTTGAGCCTTTATAGTTTCCCCCTCAACAACGCATTTCGCAAAATCATTCCCGATTTTTATAACAACCCCTCGTATACCTTTATCGCCAACTAAAATGTTAGAACCATTTCCCATTATCATATATGGAATTTCCAGCCTTCTTACAAGGTTTAATATTCCTTCAATCTGTTTTTTATCAGATGGTATCAAAAAAATATCTGCAGGGCCTCCTATACGAAAGGTTGTATGTTTATCCATAAGTTCATCTATAAACACCGACGACGGACTGACTATTTCCGAAATAAGCTTTATATGTGTTTGCGTTATCATAATTAACCTTCCTTTCTCCTATCCCCGTAATTCTTTTAAATAATTATTAAATTTCTCTGCTGACAAATTCATTATTAAGTCTTCAGGAATTTCAGCCTCTTTAACAATTTCCATCGCAGTACCAAAATCACCAACCTGAAAGCTATTATGGGCGTCCGACCCTACAACAATCTTTGTCCCAATCTTTTTGCAGGCTTTTGCAATATTTAAACAATTCTCGTAACTTCCCATTCGCACAGCAAAAGTATGATTATTAATTTCTATACATTTATTATTCTTTTTTGCCTCTTCAATAACAACTTCATGGTCATAATCAAAAAGAGGGTTGCCTGTATGACCCAATATTGTTACATAAGGATTTTTTATAACATTGACCCATGTTTTAGTATGTAACTCCTTTGTTTTTTCTCTGTAGACAGGTCTATGAATAGAGGCTATCATAACCTCCATTCTTGGTTGAAGCTCGGTCGGAATGTCTAAGTGTCCGTCTACATCCAAAACATTTGCCTCGGCACCTTTAATTATTTGTATTCCATCTATAATCGTTGGAAGCTCAAACATAGTATGAAAGTGCCATATATGGGCAGAATCAGGCAAACTCGGTGCATGATTGGTCATACATATCGCTTCCAAACCTATTTTTTTTGCAGCGGCAATATTTTCTTCTAGTGTACTGAATGCATGATGACTGCAATTCGTGTGTGTATGGGTATCAACTAAAAATTTCACATTAAACTCCTTCTTGCCATAATATATTAAAAACCTGCTGACATAGAATTAACATGTTCTGTAATTCTGCGATTTAATTCCTCTGCCGCATTATATCCCATCTTCTTTTGTCTGTTATTCATAGCCGCAACCTCAAAAATTACTGCTAAGTTTCTACCCGGGCGAACAGGTATTGTAAGAGATGGTATATCCATGCCCAAAATATTTGTGTATTCATCAACCAAACCTAAGCGGTCATATTGTTTCCCGCGCTCCCACGCCTCAAGATGAATAATTAAATCAATCTTTTCCGATTCCTTAACGGCGCCCATACCAAATATATTTTTAACATCAACAATTCCAATACCTCTGATTTCTATAAAATGCTTTATTATATCAGGCGAAAAGCCGACTAAGGATTTAGCCGAAACACGCTTAATTTCCACTGCATCATCTGCAACCAGACGATGTCCGCGTTTTATAAGCTCAACAGCCGCTTCACTCTTACCAACACCACTGTCGCCCATAATTAAAATACCTTGACCATAAACCTCTACCAACACGCCATGTCTTGTTATTCTTGGGGCAAGCTCTAAATTAAGATAAGCATTAAGAGCACCTATAAAATACGAAGTAGAGTGGGCTGAGCGCAAAATTGCCGTATCGTATTCCTCTGCAAGTTTTAACATTTCCGATGTTGCATTGGCATTTCTTGTTAAAATCATTGCAGGAACATTATGTGCAAAAAGTTGTTTTAAACAATTATATCTCTCTTCTGATGTTAATGTTGCAAGATATGTGTTCTCAACCATTCCAAAAACCTGTATACGCTTCGGTTCGAAATAATCAAAAAAGCCCGTCAACTGAAGTCCCGGTCTGTTCAAATCAGCTTTTTCAATATAAACTTCTTCATTTGGAAAATATAATTTATCAAGCTTTAATTCACTTACTACTTTGCTGAGTTCAACAGTAAATTTCTCAAATTCCATACGATTATCTCCTATCTGTATTTATTTTCAAAATAAATAATCAATTATAATTAATACAAAATATAATTACATCTTTTCTGAACAAAACCATAAATGATTTTATTGTTAATTCTTTATCCTCATCCCGCGGCATTGTTTGTATTTCTTCTTCGTTGCCCCGCCTTTTCTACTCTGAATAATCACTAATGGTAAGACCAACAACTGAATATAAATCAATTTTTTCCTTTAGCAACACTGCTGTCCATATGAGAGATAAAAACGGTGTGATGTACGCATAGTTTGATACAATCGCCATGTCACCGACAAACATTTGCAATAGCCATAGTAAAAATACCATTCCACGCAAAGCCAATACATTGAGCAAAATACAGCTTCTCCTCAAGGAGAAACCTTTAATGTACGAAACACAATTTATGAAAAGCTTGATTTTCAATTCATACCCTAGGTAATTCAGCGAGTTCAAATTTTACTTGAACTTATTTTAGAATCAGTGAACGATTTAGATGGCATTTATTTAATAGTTTCAAACTTAAATTCTTCGTTCATATATTCTTCTAATGTTCCATCTACTCTATTAAATCTATGCGTTCCTACTGATAATTTTAAATTATTCGCTTGCATATATAATGAAATAGTTTTTCTTGTAGGTTCATCAATTTGTTTTAATGCTCCATACTTTTCCGGAATTTCTATAAAAATAGTATAATCCGCTACTTCATTCTCTTCTACTATTATTTCATTATAATCTTTAGACATTTCAAGTTCTGTCGTTGTTGCCCAATGATATACCATTCCAATATAAAATGACAGTATGATTGTTACAAGCCAAACAATTGCTATAATTACACGTATAATGTTTTTCTTCATTAATTTTCACCTCATTTTTGAGTTTTCTCTTTAACTGTATTAATTGATGAAATCAACATCCTACGAATTTGTCCGCAATTGTTTATTATTGATTTATATTGTTCGTCATCAATATATTCTGTCCTGTTAAGAAGTTCCAACCAATATTCTGACTCATAACATTCTTTTAAAGCAATTTGCATTTTTGAAATAAAATCAGCTGTGCCATGTGCATATTTCGATTCGTGAATATTGGCACCGATTGATGTTCCCGAACGCATAAGCTGATTTGTTAAATCCGTTCCTCTTTTCTTTTCCTTGATAGCTTTGCACATGTTTATTATTTCAACGGCAAAATCTTTTGCCTTATCAAGCATTATGCTTTCTGCCATATAATCACATCCTATAATTCTTTTTAGCTAAATTTTGAACTAAAGTTCAAAGCTAAATTATCTCACTTTGTTCGATAGCTAAATAACTCCTTCGGAGCAGCTAAATTAAATTCGCTTTTAGCGTGCGAAGCACATTTAGCTACCGTAGGTAATTTAGCTGAGCTTGCTCAATTTAGCTCGCCGTCAGGCGAATTTAGTTGAATAGGTTTAACTCTCGTTAAATCTATTCTATCATAAAACATATAAATAGTCAATTTATATAGAAAAAATTCGTAATAAATTTAGTTTTTCTGAATAGCTCTCGGCAAATTTTATGTTTAGTTTCACAAATAGTCTTACAACACAAAAGAACCATCTCGAATTTTCGAAATGGTTCTTTTGTTGTGCTTGAAAAATACTTGAAAAACATAATTAAAATTATGCAATAAGTACCAAAATTATTGTTGAACTTCTTCGTCTGGTGTTAAAGCTTCCATCTGCCTGCTATGTCCACCATGAAGCTCGTTTCTGTTGTTACGAACAATTGCAATACACTGCTCAAATTCTTTCATTGAACCAATAACAACCTTTTCCACAGTTTCAAGTAAGTTGTCCGAATAATTATAAGCAGAATCTGCAATAGCTTGTGCCTCTGCTGAAGCACGCTCAACAATCTGCTTACCCTGAGCAATTGCTTGCTTGGTAATCTCGTTCTCATCAACCATAGAAACCGCTTTCTTCTCAACAGTCTTTATTATTTCGTCTGCTTCTGCCTGCGCTTCCTGTAAAATACGCTGACGCTCTTCCTTTATCCATTTTGCCTGTTTAAGGTCTTCGGGTAGTTTGAGTTTTAACTCCTGTAAAACAACTTACAACTCATCTCTTTCCAAGAGACATCTTCCGGAAAAGGGAACTGAAGCTCCTTTGTCAATTATGTCCTCCAATTCATCCAAAAGTTCTAAAGCATCCATTTTGGCTACCTCCTATATATATTTTAAGAATACATCTGCAAAAAGCAGTCTGTTCATTTATAACAAATTATTCTCCAACCTTCTTAAAAACAGCGTCTTTTATACATTCCGGGACCAAGCCTTCCAAAGAGCCACCATATTTAGCAACCTCTTTAACCAGGCTGGAACTTAAGAACATATAATCTTTACTGGTCGGTATAAATATCGTTTCAATCTCATTATATAAAGCATTATTGGTAAGAGCCATCTGAAATTCATACTCAAAGTCCGACATAGCTCTTATTCCCTTTACTATCACGCTGGAATCAACGCTTCTCATAAAATCGACTAAAAGTCCCGAAAACGCCATTACTTCCACATTAGGAATGTCCGCAGTGGCAAGTTTAAGAAGTTCTACACGCTCTTGCGCAGTAAACAGAGGAGCCTTCGAGCTATTAACTAATATAGCAACAATGACACGATCAAACAGCTTTGCACCACGAGTTATAACATCTAAATGTCCATTTGTGCATGGGTCAAAGCTACCGGGATATACAACAGTTGTCATAAACTCACCTCTGCAAAATAGTTATTGTAGTTTTTCCATATGTAACAGACTTTCGTACATTGTATAAATCTAAAGGCACGCTCTCTCCGCCCTTTTCAGTTTCCACAACGATTATCCCAGCCTCTGAAAGAAGGTCTTTCTCGTTGATTTTCTCTATAATATTATGCAAAAAGCCCATATTATACGGAGGGTCTAAAAATATTAAATCAAATTGTTCTCTGCAATTTTCTATATATGATAAAGCATCTGAATTTACAATTCTGCACTTATCCGAAAAATCCGCGCCCTCTATATTTGTCTTAATAAGTTCAATGGCTTTTTTATCCTTTTCAACAAAAATGCAAAAATCAGAATATCGGCTTATCGCCTCTATTCCAAGAGCTCCACTTCCCGCGAAGAGATCCAAAACCCTTGTTGCAGGCAGAGCAAAGGAAATAACATTAAATATCGATTCTTTAACCCTATCGGTGGTTGGCCTTGTATTCATCCCCTCCGGAGCCTTCAATTTCATACCTCTGCGCATACCGGAAATAATTCTCAAAACCAATCCTCCAATCCATTAAAAACAGATAAACTACTACACCTATTATTTATATCCTATATTTAAGAATTTGTCAAGTACTTTTTATAAAAAAACCCCCACCGTGCCGTGGTATGAGGCAAAGTAAAAACCTGGAACCCAGGTGGGGAAACTCCCGAAAACATTACAAGTCCACTGGATGCATAAAGCATGAGGCATGTGCGCCGCTTCCGGAGACAGAACCCCTTTGTAAAAGTGTTGGTTTTACATTGTGACCTCACTCACAAACAAAGCAGGGATTTTTCTTTTATCTCTAACTCTATTTTAACACATTTTCAAAAAAATACAAGTATCAACATATATTTTTTTATAAATAAATATTACATTTTTTTTAAAATATTTCTATAAGTTTACAAGATTTTAACCATTTTTACAACATATTTACAATTTGTTTTTCCCCGTTGAAATCTTTTTTTTGAATAGTATAATTAGAGTATATACCAGAAAGTTATTGCATAACTTATTATTAGTAATTTATTTATAATTTGATGCGTCTATATTTTTAATGCTGACAGCATAGACGGAGGTAATGTTGCATTATGAAGATTGAAAAAATAAATAATAACAAAATAAAAGTTTTAATTGATGAACAAGAAGCAAGAGAAAATAATATTTCTCTTAAGAAAATCTCTCAAAACACTCCCGAGGTTCAGGAAATGTTCAGGATTGCAATACAGCTTGCCGAAGAAAAAACTGATTTTTCCGTAGAGGGTGGCAAACTCTTTGTTGAAGCAGTTCAAGACGAAATCAACAACGGCTTTGGCATAATGATAACAAAGGTGTGTAATGAAGATGATTTAAATGATGCTATAAACAATTGTCAACATAAAAATATAAATCCTGCATCATTAAAAACTCATATTCTTAAAAAAGCTTCTGTTGTAGAAAAGTTCTTATATAAGTTTTCATCCTTTGACAATCTATGCCTTGCCACGGAATACATTTTTGATATATACTCAGGAAAGAGTACACTATATAAATACAATGATTTTTATTATTTGTATTTAGTACCTGAGGGCTCTTCAAACATCTGCGAAATTGACTCTTTAATTTCTGAATATGGCTCAAAGGTAAAAAACAGTTTATATCTGCATGGCCGCCTTAATGAATACGGAGAAATAATGATAAAAGAAGGTGCCTTAAATATATTATCCCGATATTTTTCGTTAAATATTTAAAAAGGATGCGTTGATTTTTCTAACGCATCCTTTTTTCTTTTGGTTTATCCTATAACACTACAGGTAAACTTATCATCTTTGGAAACAATCTCAATCTTATCTCCTGACTTTACTTTTCCTTCCAACATCTCTTCGGCAATC
>JAZNCG010000043.1:0-16148 GCA_045587405.1 Ructibacterium sp.
AGCCTGTATCTCCGCTAACATCTGTAATATCATCTGAGTTGGCAGTTATAACCTTGTTTTTATTTTCTTGTGGTCGTAAATTTATTAATGTTTTTTCGTCGGTAGTTTTATCTATTCTTGCGTAATATAAAACATTATAGCCTAAATATTGTTTAGCAGAGGTTTCGCCTTCAAGATAGGTGTTTTCTCCGATTACAATGTGGTCTTTATCTGTGTTGCCACCACCTTTTAATGAAGTTTCTGCAGTAGATACTATCTGCCCATAGGCTTTTTCTACATTTAATTTGTCGTATAAAAGTGTTTTGTCGACAACTTCATAAGAGGCGTTTGTTCCGTAGCCTGTCTGTTCCATAAGATTAACAGTAAGGGCGTTAAATATAAGTTGGGCTACATCTCCTCGTGTTGCAGGCTCTGTTGCTGCTCCTGAGATTCCACGCAAAAGCTGATTGCTTGATGCAATATAGAGATAACCCGACGGATATCCGCCTTTATCTTCAGCCGCAGGTTCGTATCCCATAGCTCTTACAATTATAGTTATTGCTTCTTGCAACAAGACGGGGTCATCAGGGCGGAAGGTACCAATGTCATCACCGATAACCATTCCTTGTTGGTCTGCAACATTTATAGCTCCTGTTGCCCAGTGGTTTGTTGGTACATCAGGGAATTTTGTTGCTCCCATGGAACTTTTTGCAATGTCTTCCAGTCCAACAGAGTAGACAGCAACTTTTGCCATCTCGCTTCGTATGATAGCGTCGCCGGGACGGAAGGCTCCGCTTTCTGCGTCACCAACCATAATACCTAAAGCCCCTAAAAGTTCAGCAGCTTCTTCATATTGAGTACCTGAAATATCGGGGGCTAAAGCTACACGCATAGTGCTGTAACGAGAAAGTGCAGGTTGTTCGGGAACAGGTTCTGATGCCATACCATTATATTTTGAACTGTTCTCGATAAGATTTGTATTTATTTTGTGGGTAGGATCGATTGTCCCGTCGGCATTTGTTCCATCAAAGGTGCGTAAACCTTGTTGAGGCGCGTTTTCCGATTGAACCGAATTTGTATCGACAGAGAGTTTGTTTTCTGTTTTATTAATCTCCATATCGCTTGATGCAGATTGGCTTTCTTCCAAATAGCTTGAAGCTATACTATCTTCTGCGAACACATAGAAGCTTCCAAAAGCGGTGATCATACAAACGGCGATTAACAGGGAGATACATCTTTTTAACATATTATCTTCCTCCTAAAGTAAAATAGTATTTATTTTTCTGAAATTTGTTTTTTTACAAATTTATTTTGTGTCGCCAATAGAAAAATACACCGCAAATATTATGGCATTGTTGGCAAAAAAATCTTGTAACATTATTGTTAAAAAATGTTAAAAAAATTTCTTCTTTATATGTTGAATTATGAAAGAATATATGGTATATTAATTAGGTATAAGTGGTATATAATGTGGTTTTGAAAACCATTTTTAAACATTTTCTTTAATGAAAATGAAATTAATAATTTTTTAAAAGTAGAAAGGCGTGGAAAGTATGAAAAAGAGAAGTGTAATTTCTTGTATTATGAGCCTTATTTTGGTTGTTGCTCTTGTGTCGACAACAGTTTTTGCATCAGGATTTAACGATGTTGATAATGATCCAACCGTATCTTGGGCAAAGGATACAATCGCAGACATGACTAAAGCCGGTTATATTAAGGGCTATGAGGACGGAACATTCAAACCATACAGAGCAATCTCTAAGATAGAGTGCCTGCTCCTTATGTCCAGAATATTAGGTGTTGATGAAGCAGATTATAAAGATGTTGCTAAAGAAGCAGTTTCTATGTATGAAACAGTTGTTCGTAAGCACAATACAACATATGTTAAAGAACTGTGCTATCTTATGTATATGGGAATTTTATCCGAGAATGATTTAGTTAATTATGCAAGCGCAACAAGTGCAAATACCGAATTGCTCCGTCAGCAAGCTGCAAAATTAATGGCGCAGATGATGGGCGCAGAAACAAAGGGAAAGGAATTTACTGTTGATAAAGCTACCTATGCAGATAATTCTAAAATCTCGGTTGATTTCAGAAGTTATGTAGAATTTGTTACAGAAGAAAAAATAATGAATGGTATGGATGCAGATGCGGCGGGCAATCCGCAGTTTTCACCATTAACATCTTTGACTCGTGCTCAGATGGCAACTCTTCTTTCCAGAATGACTGATAAGATTGATAAAATGATTTATGTTGGAATTATAGATGAGTTGGATTTAGATAACGATACAATTATGATTGACAGAGATGGCGATGTTAACGACAGAATTGTAAATGCAGACACAGTTGCTCGTTTTGAAAGAGAAGAAATAGATTTGGATAAGCTTGAGGTTGGAATGGAAATTTCAGTTGTAGAGCTTGAAGGACACATTCAATTAATAGAGGTTCTTGGAAAAGGAGAAGGTATAGGAAAAGAAGATGCCGATAAAACAACTAAAGATGAGAACACTACTATTTATGCAAAAATAGTATCTACCAGCGAAAATAAGGATGGCAAGAAAATAACTCTTGCTGACACAGAAAACTCTACTAATACAGCTACATATGATGTATCAGATGATTGTGAGTTTAGAAATAATAATCAAAAAATCAATTTCAGCAATTTAGAAAAAAATAAGATTGTAAAGGTTGTGTTCTCAAGCAGTGAAATAATTTTGATTTCTATTGAGAAGAGCGATTTTACGATTAAAGGCGAATTGATAGAGGTTGAGTATGATGAAGACAATGTGTATATCGCGGTAGATAATAACGGAAAAGAAGAAAAATATATTGTTTCTTCATCAGGAGCGACAGTTAAGCGCGGAGGCAAGAGAGTGGAATACCGCGATTTATCTGTTGGTGATGCTGTAACATTGACGATTAAGGCAGGAAAGGTTACTGCTGTAACAGCAACAGGTTCATCTGAACAGATTACAGGTGCATTAACACAGATTGTTATTGCACAACAGCCCTCTGTTGTAATGATGGTTGATGGTAGTGAAAAAACATATAAGGTTCGCTCTGATGCAAAAATTTATGTTGCAAATGCAGAAGCAACTATTTATGATCTTCGTCCTAATACAACTGTTAGAGTAACTTTAGACAGTTCAGAAGTTAAGACAATTGAAGCATCGTCTTCATCTTCGGTTGCAAGCGGATTGCTTTCTGCTACAGTTACAGCTATAAATACATCATACAAGGTTATTACAGCTAAAGACGATGATGGAAATACTCAAAGCATCTATTATAATACAGAAACAAAATTCTTAAAAGAATCAGGGGCTGCGGCGTCTTCTAAAGATGTTTCCAAAGGCTCAAGAATAGATGTTAGAGGTGTTAATAATAATGGAGTTTTTGAAGCGACTATAATTATTATTAACTAAAGTAAGTTTTAAAAGATAGAACCGTGATTTCCGTTCAGGGGGTCACGGTTTTGTAATACAGGGAAAGAGAAAAAGTAATAGTTGTTGTAAAAAAATCATATATGGTAAATGTAGTATATATGAAAGATATAGCATATAATGGAGGTGGATAGATGAAATATAAAGATATAAGGAAAAAGGATATGGAGGTCAGCGGAAAGGGGTTGAATGTTAATTTGCTCGCAATCTCAATTTTGGCTATAGCGTTGATTTTTTTAGCAGTTGCCATTGGTTTTTTTATTGGAACGCGAGATAAAAATGAGCAGGATATTGTTAAAACGGAAGCTGAAAACATAGAAGAAACAGTGGTTGAAGGACAGATGGAACCAGAAAATCGGGGAAAGGAAGAGCCTATTCCTGATGAGGTTTTTAATGTTATGAAAGAATTTTCTTATAAAGAAAATAGCAATATATCAAGAGAAGAATTAAGCTATTTAACAATTCCATATAATAATTTTTCGGGCGAAAGAGCGGTTGGACATATGGTCGTAAATATAGAGCTTGCCCAGGAGGTTTTAGATATATTTGCAGAGCTTTATGATTTGGGGTATCCCATAGAGAGGATGGAGCTCATTGACAAATACGGTGGCAGTGATTTTGGATCAATTGAATGTAACAATACCTCTGCATTTAATTACCGAGAGAGCACAACGGGTTCAGGAAAACTTTCCAAACATGCATTGGGAAGAGCGATAGATATAAATCCGCGAATCAATCCATATGTAAATTCAAGTGGAGAAGGCAGTCACGAAAACGCCAGAGAATTTTGGGATAGAAATGTTCAGAATTGGTCTATGCCGATATACAAACGGGCGTACATAGGTCCTGAAACGGAAATTTACAGAATTTTTTATGAGAGGGGCTGGAAATGGGGCGGAAACTGGGAGAATTACAGAGATTATCAACATTTTGAAAAGTAGAAATCAAGAAAAATAAACAGCGTTCAATAGCCATACGGGCTGTTAAACGCTGTTTTTTGTTATGAAAGATTCAAATAAAATAATTATTTGTCAAAACTGAAAGAGGATGCTGCATCTGTCATAGCCTCTGACAAGCCACCTAAAAGAATATTAATCAAGGTTTGGTCTTCTTTGATTTTCCAAACGCCATCTTGATTTTTTTCTACAACAATTGGAAATTCCTTTGTAATAAGTTCTACATCTTCGGAAGAAACACATTCCTTGAAAATATCAACAGTTTTTGCTGTGATTTCTTCTTCAGATGGTTGATTGCCCGAAGTGATAAAAGACATCGCATATTCCATAATCTTTGCCATCAATTTTGTTGCAACAGGTTTCATATCAGCTGTTGTTATCTCTGCGTTTACAATAACTTTTGTACTGCTTTCCTTTTCTGTTGAGAGAATTTTGTAATCGAGTTTTGAGAATATAGCGTTTAAAAATTCAGTTTCTTTGTCGCCAAGTCCAAGGGCATCATCAAGATCGCCCAAATCTAAATAATTGCCAAATTCTTCATAGTTTGAAGATTTCAGAACGGAGAACATATCTTTTACAAGCGCCTCTGCTTTTTGCTCTTCGCCACACCCTGTAAGAGAGAAGGCAAGAACGAGAGCTAACATAATACATAATACTTTACTAATGGTTTTTTTCATTTTAAATTCCTCCTAAATAAAATAAACATATATATGATGCTATTTAAATGTACAAATATTATTTAACTTGATCCAATGCCTGTTGAATATCTTCGATTATGTCTTCGGCGTTTTCAATTCCGACAGAAAATCTTATAAGGTCAGGTGTAACACCTGCTAAAACCAATTCTTCGTCACTAAGTTGACGATGTGTGTGGCTCGCAGGATGAAGAACAGATGTTCTTGCATCGGCAACATGAGTTACAATTGCGGCAAGCTTTAAACTATCCATAAATGTTACAGCTGCATCTCTTCCGCCTTTAACCCCGAAAGAGATAACGCCGCAAGAACCATTTGGAAGATATTTTTGAGCTAAGTCGTAGTATTTATCATTGGGTAGACCGCTGTAATTTACCCAAGAAATTTTTTCGTTCTTTGCAAGGTATTCTGCAACAGCCTGAGCATTGGCACAGTGCTGTTTCATACGCAAAGGCAAGGTTTCTAAACCTAAGTTTAACAGAAAAGCATTTTGAGGAGAGGGGATGGAGCCTAAATCTCTCATAACCTGAGCTGTTGCTTTTGTTATGTAGGCTGCCTTTCCAAACTTTTCTGTATAAGTTATGCCATGGTATGAAGCATCAGGGGTTGTAAGACATGGGAATTTGCCTGCTTTTTCCCAGTCGAAATTACCACTGTCTATAATAGCTCCTCCAACACTTGTTGCGTGTCCGTCCATATATTTGGTTGTTGAATGAACAACAATGTCTGCACCCCATTCAAAAGGACGACAGTTTATAGGAGTTGCAAAAGTATTGTCGATAATCAGAGGAACCTGATGGGAATGAGCTACCTTTGCCCATTTTTCAATATCCAAAACAACTAAAGCAGGGTTTGCAATTGTTTCGCCGAACATAGCTTTTGTGTTTTCTTTAAAAGCGGCATGTAATTCTTCTTCCGACGCATCAGGACTTATAAAGGTTACATCAATTCCCATTTTTTTAAGGGTTACACCAAAGAGGTTAAATGTTCCGCCATAGACGGATGACGAACAAACAAAATGCTCACCTGCTTGGCAGATGTTGAAGATAGAATAAAAGCAAGCGGCTTGTCCTGAAGAGGTAAGCATACCTGCAACACCACCTTCCAAGTCTGTTATTTTAGCAGCAACAGCATCGTTTGTAGGGTTTGCAAGACGAGTGTAGAAGTATCCGTTTTCTTCAAGATCAAAAAGTTTTCCCATTTCTTCTGTAGAACCATATTTCCAGGTTGTATTCTGATAAATGGGGAGCACTCTCGGCTCTCCGTTTTCAGGGGTATATCCCGATTGTATACATTTAGTTTCTATGCGCATTATAATCACGGCCTTTCTATCCAAAATAAAATATTTAAAATTTTTCAAACTCTGTGTAGAAAGAACTAAAAAATCTACATAGAGTCTAAGTTTGCATATAAGATATTATATTACATTCTTACAATAATTTCAACATAAATTTTATAATATATCTGCCTTAATTTTAATAAATATTTTTCTTTAATAGATGTATTCTAAAATTGACTATTTAAGTGCACTGTGGTATAATGAAGTCGCTATGCTGATGAATAATGAAAATTTAATAATAAAAGAAGAAAATCGCCTTGCGATTTTCAACCACAATTATTCATCATTCATTATTAATTATTCATTTGATGAGTGGCATCTAAATCTTATATCACTTGTATAATTTTCATCAGTAATTAGAAATCGAAATTTATTTCGGTTGTTTGATTTATTGGTATAGCTTGCCCGTCTACTTCCATAGATGATATGTAAGCGGAAATAATCTCGTTTTTATACAGAAAAATATGCAAAAAGATGGTTTCGTGCTTAGAATTTTTGTGATTTAAAAGGCGATATGAATATCTGGTAATTCTTCTGCCTTTATATGGTGACAAATCGAAACCTCCCATTTTGCTTAATTCGTTATAGGTTTCGTATGCTCCATCGAATTGCTGAGGAAGAGTTATAAACATAATTTCTTGAGGCGAGTTTTCAACTACCCAACCATAATTATTGATAAAATCTATATTGGCTTGGTTGGTTTTTGAATCGGACCCGAAGAAAAATTGAATTATAAACATTGTGAGTAATGCGGATACAGTCGCAAAAATAATTGCTTTAAGTTTGTTTTTTTTCTTCATAAGAAGCTCCTTTTTATTGTTATATGGTAAGTTTATGTTAAAAATATTTAAAATATGAGGTCTGAAATGCGTCTTGATAAATATTTGGCAGATTGTGGAGTTGGAACACGGTCTGAAATTAAAAAGTTAATAAAAAACGGAAATGTCTTGGTTTCGGGCGAGAATAAAATAAAAGCTGATATGCATATCGAACCAAACAGCGCAGAAGTCTGGGTTTTTGGGGCAAAGCTTTGTTATAAAAAGTTTATATATCTTATGCTTAATAAACCCCAGGGGTATGTTTCTGCTACATGGGATAAAAAGTTGCCAACAGTTTTGGATTTAGTGCCTGAGGAATATCTTCATTACGAACCATTTCCTGTCGGAAGACTGGATATTGATACCGAGGGCTTGTGTTTGCTGACAAATGATGGTCAGCTTGCGCATAGAATATTAAGCCCTGCAAAACATATTCCGAAAACCTATGAGGCAATAATTGACAAAGAGGTTTGCGATGATGATATAAGAGAGTTTACATCAGGAGTTATATTAGACGATGGTTATAAAACAAAACCTGCTGTATTAGAAATTTCGCCTAAGGATAATAAGCATATTTGGGTGACTATTACCGAAGGAAAATTTCATCAGGTTAAAAGAATGTTTGAGGCTGTCGGGAAAAGGGTTGTATATCTCAAGAGGGTTTCTATGAATAAGCTCTGTTTGGATGAAAAATTAGAGATAGGAGAAATCCGAGAATTAACTGAGGAAGAGATTATGCTGCTTGAAACCAGAAAGAAGGATGAAGTATGATAAATAAAGTTATTCCAAGAGTTGCGGCAATACATGATATGTCGGGCTTTGGTAAAGTTTCGCTGACGGAGGCTTTGCCGATTTTGTCGGCTATGGGGGTTGAATGTTGCCCGTTACCTACTGCTGTTTTATCAACCCATACCTTTGAATTTCAGGAATATACTCTTTGTGATTTGACAGAAGAAATGCCTAAAATTATTTCTCATTGGGAAAAGTTAGGAATTGAATTTGATGGTGTATATAGCGGATATATGAGTTCTGAAAAACAGGTAGACATTACTAAAACATTTATGGAAAAGCAAAAAGAAAAAGGGGGGCTAATTATAGTTGACCCTGTTCTTGGGGACAATGCTCTTCCTAATTCCCAACCCCTTTATTCGGAACATATGAAAAATTTGGTAGGGGGAATGAAAGAGCTTTCAAGGATAGCCCATGTTATAACGCCCAATGTAACTGAGGCTTGTATGCTGTTGGACATTGAATACAGCGATAAGCCGTTGAGTAATGCAATAATTAAGGATATGCTTTCAGGATTATGTGAATTTTCAGAAAAGGCGGCGGTTATAACAAGTGTTATGGATTCTGAAAATTCTATGTGTGTTGCCGTTTGCGACAGAAAAGAGAACAAATATTATAAGATAAATTGCGGATATTTAAATAGACCTTTCCATGGCACGGGGGATGTTTATACAAGCGTGCTGACAGGCGGTCTTGTTAAGGGCAAAAGTATTATTGATTCTGCTAATATAGCGGCAGATTTTGTATATAAAGCTATTCAGAAAACTATAAAGCACCCTCAGATAAAAATCCGAGAAGGTGTATTGTTTGAACAGGTTTTGGCTGAGGGATTTTTTGCAAAAACTGAGTACGAACAAAGATTTGTAGAAATATAAATTATGGTTTTAACCGAAAGGTCGTGTTGATATGATAGTTCGAATTAACAGCGTGGGATTAAGCGGAGTGCAGGGTTTTTGTATTCAAGCAGAAACAGATGTAAGTCCGGGGGTTCCTACATGGGAAATAGTTGGCATGCCTGATGTGGCTGTAAGAGAGTCTAAGGAGAGGATAAGAACAGCTATTAAGCATATTGGATATATGATTCCCGGAAGAAGAATAGTAGTTAACCTTGCTCCTGCCGATGTGAAAAAAGAGGGTGCTTTTTTGGACTTAGCTATTGCTTTGGGTATATTGGCAAGTTCAGAACAGGTTAAAATTCAGGATATGGAAAAGTCTGCTTTCTTTGGCGAACTATCTTTAAATGGAGATTTAAGGAGCATACGGGGAGCATTACCTATGGCGATTACTGCCTATCAAAATGGAATAAGAAAAATATATTTGCCAAAGGAAAATGCAAAAGAAGCAGCTGTTGTTGCAGGGCTTGAAGTGTACGGCGTTTCAAACTTGACAGAGCTTATGCAACATTTTTCGGGAGAAAAATTGATGAAGCCCGTAACGGTTGATTTAGAAGAACTGTTTAAAAGAGCTTCTGCGGAAGGATTGGATTTTTCAGAAGTAAAAGGGCAACAAGGTGCAAAGCGTGCTATGGAGGTTGCGGCAGCGGGAGGACATAATTTGCTGTTAATAGGCCCGCCTGGGGCGGGAAAAACCATGCTTGCTCAGAGGCTTCCATCTATATTGCCTGATTTAACATTTGATGAGGCGTTAGATGTTACCAAAGTTCATTCTATAGCAGGAAAGTTAAGCAAGGATGAATCAATTGTTTTAACAAGACCCTTTAGAAGTCCTCATCATACAGTGTCTGCTGTTGGATTGACGGGTGGTGGGGTAAATCCCAAACCGGGAGAGGTTAGCCTTGCCCATCACGGGGTGTTGTTTTTAGATGAATTGCCGGAGTTTAGAAAAGATGCTTTGGAAATTTTAAGACAGCCCTTAGAGGACGGGGTTGTTACCATAACAAGAGCAAGCGGAACATACGCATATCCGTGCAATATGATGTTGGTTGCATCCATGAACCCATGTCCGTGCGGTTATTATGGGGACAGAAATCATCAGTGTAGTTGTGCTCCTAATCAAATAAGCAAATACTTAAATAAGGTCAGCGGCCCTCTGCTTGACAGAATAGATTTGCATATTGAGGTGCCTGCGGTGTCCTTTGAGGAATTAGACAAAAAGAAAGAGGACGGCGAATCCTCTGCGCAAATCAAGGAAAGAGTTAATAGGGCACGGGTTATGCAAACAAAAAGATATAAGGGGAGAGGAATATATTCAAACTCCCAATTAACATCAGGTATGATGGAGGAATTTTGTAGCCTTAAGCCTGATGGAGCTGCGTTATTGAAAGATGCTTTTGAAAATTTAGGATTAAGTGCAAGAGCGCACAACAGAATTTTAAAGGTTGCTAGAACTATTGCTGATTTAGAGGGTAGTGAAGACATAGAGGCAGTTCATCTGGCAGAGGCGATACAATACAGGTCTTTAGACAGAAAGTTCTGGGCATAGGAGGAACAGAAAAAGTGAAATTACATATAGTTTTGGTTGAACCCGAGATACCATCAAATACGGGGAATATATCAAGAACCTGCTCGGTTATTGGAGCGGCTTTGCATCTTGTTCATCCGTTAGGTTTTGATATAAGCGAAAAACAAGTCCGAAGAGCAGGGCTTGATTATTGGGACGAGTTGGAGTTATATGAATACCAAAATTTTAATCAGGTTAAAGAAAAGTATCCCAATGGTGAATTTTTCTATTGTACAACAAAGGGCTCTAATTCTTATTGTGATAAAGAATATGAAAAATATGAAGATAAAGAAATTTTTCTTGTATTTGGCAAAGAAACCAAGGGGTTGCCTGAGGAATTATTGAGGGGAAACAGAGAAAATTGTATAAGAATACCTATGGGAATTAACAAAAGGTCCTTGAATCTTTCTAATTCTGTTGCTATAATAGCATATGAGGTTTTAAGACACTTTGATTTTCTTGATTTACAAAAAGAGGGAATATTAGAATAAAGTCTATGCGTGCCCTACATAGCAATAAAAATTAAGGGCGGAAAGGTTATGAAAGAATGGTAAGGATAGTTACAGATGCTGCGGCAGATATATCTACAAGTGTGGTTAAGGAAATGGGGATAGAAGTGTTACCTTTTATAATTCATTTGGGTGATAAAGAAATCCTGGCAGATGCGAACCTTCAGCCCCAAGAGTACTATAAGGAATTGAGGAATACTGAAGAATTCCCTAAAACTTGCCAAATGAGTCCTGCTGATATAGAGGATATTTACAGAAGGTTAGGGAAAGATGGTGAACCTATTATTCATATAACAATATCAGGAAATGGAAGCGGAATTAATAACACTTCCATGATGATAGCTCAACAGCTTAATGATGAGGGATTTGATATTACGGTTGTAAATTCGGAAACATTCTCCTATGTTATAGGAGGAGGAGTTGTAGGTGCGGCGGAAATGGCAAACAAGGGTGCGTCTAAGGAAGAAATTCTTAAATATTTAGAAGAATATTTTGCCTATAACACGGCGTACTTCCTTGTTGATGATTTGACATTTTTACAAAAAGGTGGCAGAATAAAGGCTACAACAATGGCAGTAAGCAGTATTTTAGATATAAAGCCAATATTGAACATAAATGATGGATTGGTTGAAGCATACAAAAAGGTTCGGGGGCTTAAAAAAGCTATTGCTGTTTTAGCTGGTTATGTACAGGAAAGAATGGATAATCCCCAGGATGGAGAGGTTATAATTCTACATTCTGATGCGCAGGATAAGGTAGATATCTTGAAAGGAATGGTAGAAGATAAGGTTAATCCTGCCAGCATTAAGGTTATGGAGATTGGACCTATTATTTCTTCTCATGCAGGACTTGGTGTGGTAGGTATTCTTTTCAGGCACAAAGAAGCTTATAAAAATTATGATAAAAGCTAAGGAGAGGTGTCTATGTTTTTAGAACGAGACGAAATGAAGTTTTCAATTTTGTATACCCTTAAGAGATATGTAGAGCCTATTGATATGGAAAGTCTTTCAGAGATTTTAACATGGGAAAAAGAGGTTATGGGGTATTTTGATTTAGCGATTATGCTTAATGAGCTGATTGAAGATGGGTATGTAGAGCAAAAGTATTATAGGGATAATCAAGCCTTTTGCCTTAGTTCAATGGGTGCCGATACCAACGACTTTTTCTTTGAAAGAGTTCCTAAAAGCATAAGAAGAAGGATTGACACTGCCATTGGCAATATAAAATATGAGGACCAGGCAAACCCAAATGCAATAAAAAGCGGAATAGAGCCTGTTGCTCCTCAACAATATATGGCGTCTTTGAATATGTTGGATGCAGGGGTTTCTATGTTAGAATTAAAGGTATATGGAGGCTCCAGAGCGGAAGCAGAAAAAATTGCTAAAAACTTAAAAAAGAACGCTTCGGAGATTTATAAAAATATTATTAAATCAATTGATGGTAAGCAGTAGAAAATTAAATATAAATAGGAGAGTGTTTAAAATGAGTGAATGTACACATGATTGTTCTTCTTGTGGCGAGAGCTGTAGCGAGAGAAAGGAAGCTCAGAGTTTTGCGGCTCCGCAAAATAGTATGAGTCAGATTAAAAAAGTTATTGGTGTTGTAAGCGGTAAGGGAGGAGTAGGTAAATCTTTGGTTACATCTCTTCTTGCGTCTGCTATGCAGAAAAATGGTTACAGAACAGCTGTGCTTGACGCAGATGTTACCGGTCCGTCAATACCTAAAGCTTTTGGTATAAATGAAAAGGCAAAGGGTAGCGAAGGTGGCATTTTGCCTGTTGAAAGTAAAAATGGTGTAGAAGTTATGTCTGTTAATCTGCTTCTGCCCGACGATACAGACCCTGTTGTGTGGAGAGGCCCCGTTATTGCAGGAACTGTTAAGCAGTTCTGGACAGATGTGGTGTGGGGAGATATAGATTATATGTTTGTTGATATGCCACCGGGAACAGGTGATGTTCCTTTAACTGTTTTTCAATCTCTTCCTGTTGATGGGATTGTCGTTGTAAATTCCCCCCAGGAATTGGTTTCTATGATTGTTGGAAAGGCTGTTAAGATGGCGAAGATGATGAACATTCCTATTCTGGGTTTAGTGGAAAATATGAGCTATGTTGAATGTGGTAAATGCGGAGAAAAAATCCATGTATTCGGTGAAAGTCATATAGACGAAGTTGCAGAGGAATATTCTCTTAAGGTTTTAGGCCGTATGCCTATAAATCCGGAAATTGCTAAGGCTTGTGATAGAGGTGCAGTTGAGGATTTAGAGGGAGAAAAATGGTTGGCAGATGTAGTTGATTTGCTAAAGGGTATGGAATAAAATTAAAAAACTAAAGGCGGTAAAAGTCCAAAACTTTCACCGCCTTTAGTTTTTTAAGGTAATTCAAATTTTGGGGTTATTAGTTGTGGCTTGCTGTTTGCAGGCTCTATAAAAATCTTTAAGGATTGCCCTGTTTTAAAATACAGAGAATTAGAATTAAATGTAGCTGTCAAAGAAGTTTTATCTGCTGATGGAACAACAGTTGCAGTATCTATGCCAACTAACAATCCGCAATCGTATATAGAGCAGGTAACGGATAAAGCCTCGGAAATATTTTCACAATTTCCTATGTTCTTAATTGTTACAGAGTTTATCGGGAAATTATTATAGCCCCTACTTTTGAAACAGATATCTCATTTAGTTCACTTACTCTCCAATCGGAATAATATAGAGGGTCGGCAAGATGGTTTAGTATTAAGATTTGCCCCGGAGCAAGCTTGATATCATTCCCGTCCAAAAGGCTTGTCTCTTCAGGCAAAACGCTGTTGTCAGCAATTTCCCCATCTTTTAAAAACTTAAAGTATTCATTTGTTACGATATCATTATATAAACCCGATAAAGCAAATTCAGACGATGAAATAGATACATCTTCGTCAGCAGAAGTGTTTTGGAAAATTTTCTGCTTTCCATAATCTATATAAAGGATTTGATTGATTTGCCTTGCTGTAGTTTTATAGTATGATGTGTAGCAGGCAGAACTTCTGTATATCTCAGCATCGTTGTTATCAGAAAGTGTAATTGCAACTTTTTCTTTACCGTCCTCGTAAGCAAGAGTGTTTGTCGAAATGGTATATGCAGTTTCGACCCTTTTAGTCGGAAAGTTTGAAGTTATTTTGTTTAAAACAGGGAAAGCTCTTTTTGTAATCGCAGATAGTCCTTGGACAAATTTATCTATTGTAATATTTACGACAGATGTATCATCACAAATTCTTTCTCCGTATTCGCTGAATGGAACGGGGTCAAAATATGGCGTTTGCGTTATATATACCCCAAAGAGCTCTATATAGCCGGGGTTGTTTGTTTCTTCTATAAGGCTATCTGAAAATTCAGGCAAATACTCAATCTTTAATGAAATATATTCTTTGCCATTGGTATATTCAAAAGGTAAGGCGGAGGTGAAATAAACAAACCCGTTTTTATTATCGGTTATATTTGCAGTTGTCAAAACAACAGGCTCTGCCTTAGAGTTAATTGGTGTTAATTTTATGGATGAATTATATACAGATGTTTCCACAGTTTTAAATGTAAAAAAGTTTTCAGAAGAACTATCCACTTTTAGGTTTACAACAGCCAAAGAGTCCTGATTGAATTTTCTGCCGTAGAATATTTCGCCATTTACATTATGTGCTTTCATAGGAGCTTTTTCAAATTGAACATCCTGAGTTTTTTCGCTGTTTTTGTTACCCAAAATGACAGCAGAAGCCAGGTTGTATGAAGTATAATCAGGAGATGGGCTCGGAGGAATGTTTAAAGAAAAACTTCTTTTTTGAACATAATCTCCGGAGTGGATTTCGGCAACAGCCAACAAGGAAACCTCATCTTCATACCAGGCTGGAGGATATATTGTTCCGTTGCCAGATATATTCGCAGATTCTTCAATAGAATCCATGTCGATAGCCTTCCATGTAACATTTGCTTTTTTACCGTTTTCAGCCAAGTAGCTACCCAAAAGATTTGATTTGATTTCATCGGAAGATGTGTTGCTTCCCAATATATTGAGAATAGCTTCATGCACGGCGATGATTTCGGGCTTATCAGACGTCCATAGCGTCAAAGAAGGTTCATTATCACCATTTGTACTTAAACTGACCTCACCAAGGTTGCAGGCAACAGTTAAAATTAACTCTGTTTGATTTAAGGAAACAGCTCGGTTTATGGAATCGGTTAAACTTATCTCTTTTTGAGGTTTGCCTTTATATAAGACCGATGAGTCATTAGATGTTTTTTCGGAAACAGTCAATATTGAACCCGAAGAAATATCATATATGTCTAAATTTAATACAGCCGAATAAACGCTTCCGTGAATATTATTTAAATTGATGTTAAATTTAAGGTCGACAGAATTATCGGAATATAAAGCATATGTTTTTGGCATATTATCTGCAACAAATGTTGTTTTAATCAAGGTGTTTGGATCAGGGTCGGTTGCATCGCCCGTAACAACTTTAAGGCAAGGACGAAGAGTGCTGTCCTCACACAAACTTCCGGCAAAAGCAACAGGAGTATCAAGAGAAGTAATCCTGAAAACTGTCTTGGCCTGTTCTGCGTCTAACCATTCTTTCAAATATGTTGTTATGTCGAATTCAACCAAATTTTCATCTCCGCAAACAGAAACCCGTCCAAGTTCGTTGTTATAACGCGGAATATCAGTTGCTGAATTCAGCAGAGTAAAATCAGAATTTAAGTTTGATGCTAAAGAAAGCTGTAATGTTGCATCGGCATTTTTGTTTTTGCGAATAACCGCCATACGAAGTTTTGCAGTATGAATTTCATCTATATCCTTTTCCAATAAAGAAGAAAAATCATATTCAAAATACCCATTATAGCCGTTGCCTATTGGCTGAAAGCTATTTGAAATCAGTCCATTTTCTAATTGTGGATTAGAGATAGAGCCAACAGGAATAAACCGTTCGTCGGAAGGGGAAAATCTAAGGAATTCACCCTCGGCATTAACGGTTGTGGGCATAGTTAACATACTTATGGGCACAACACCCAAAAGCATAAGACTTGCTAAAAAGAAAACAGCAATCTTTTTTATATTAAGTATAAAGGTTTCTTTTTTAAACATAAAAATCATCTCATCAAAAATATTCTCTATATATTATAACATATTTTTAATGAGATGAAAAG
>JAZNCG010000044.1:0-2515 GCA_045587405.1 Ructibacterium sp.
TTTTAGGTACAACTACGGAGGTGTTACCTCTCCGTCAGTAAAAATAAGGTAAACCTATATGCGGGTATGGCGGAATTGGCAGACGCGATAGATTCAGGTAACGCCACCTCGGTGATCAAATAGGTTAAACCGGATTTATCCGTTTAATATGTGAGGATTAAGCAGTTTTGCTCCTCCTCGGGTTACCTCTCCCGTGTAAAAATTAAGGGGTTAAAACTAAATATGCGGATATGGCGGAATTGGCAGACGCGCATGGTTCAGGTCCATGTGAAAGCGATTTCATGCAGGTTCAAGTCCTGTTATCCGCACCAATTTTCAAAGTGCTTACGAGTTTTTCGCAAGCACTTTTTCTTTGCTTAATTCTGCTTACACCGCTATCGGTTTGTAATCACCATTGTGTGCCAGCTTTACATCTCCGTTTTCGGCGAATACCTCTCCATACTCATTAAATGGTCCGTTTATCACTATGACTACTGCAATCTCACCGTCTCCCACATCCAGAATCTGAATTTCCTGAACCAGAAGTCTTAAGTTTACGTTACTGATTGCACCCTCTGCTACGATGCTATCGAGCATATCGATGTTTTCCTTGATAGCTTTTCTTCGTTTCTTTACTGTTTCTTCAAGGTTTATCAGCTCATTAATTTTAACCTTAAGGTCTTCAATCTGTGCCTTCTTTTTTTCAAGCATTCTGTCATAAGTGGCACGGTTTTCCTTATCGTTAATTCTCTCCATCAGTATGTTTTCCACATCTATTTCGAGATTTGATACAGCAGTTCTCATTTCAGCTATCTGCTTTTCTGTGCCTGCCTTATTCCGTAACCACTTTTTAACATCGGCTTCTATAGCAGTCCAATTCTTCTCCGACTCGGATTTCAGCCTTAATATTTCCTTATAGACTAAGTTATCCAAATCCGCCTCCTGAATTCTGTGTGAGGTGCAATAGCCTTTGTAGCGATGATAACCATTGCAGACATATTCAACTCGCTCAGGCTTGTCTCTCCATCTGCGAATCTTTGCCACGAAGGTGCAACCGCAATCTCCGCACTTTAATAACCCTGTGTATCGATGATATGGTTTTCCGCTTGAAGCTCTGACCTTAGTTTCCTTTTTAGCTTCAATCAGTTTTTGTACCTTATCCCATATTTCCTTTGGAATTATTACGGGTGCAAAGTTTTCGTGCCTGAATTGTTCTTCTGTCGGAACCTTATGTCTGATTTTCTTTGCCTTATCGCTTTCTTCTACATGGCATATCAGCGTTCCTGTATAGAACTCATTTGTAAGCACTCGCTTGACTGCAGTTGAATCCCACAGGTACTTAAGGGTTATTGCAGGTTTATTATAGCCTTGATTTTTATCGTTGTATAGCTTTTGATAATATGACGGCGATTTCTTGCCATCTTTATTCAGCTTTTCCGCAATCGCCTTAAAGCCGAAGCCATCAAGATACATTGAATAAATTTCTTTAACTATACCTGCAGGCTCATTCTTGATTATGATTTTGCCGGAGTTCTTATCCTTGTAGTAACCCATAGGTGGCATATTGCATATGCCCTTGTCCTTTTGCTTCTGACGATATCCGTATCTTATCTTTTTGCTGACATCTCTTGCATACATATGATTCATAAACTGACTCATTTCCATACGGAATTCATCATCTGTGTTGAAACTGTCGGTGTTGTCTGTTATGCTGATTACTCTTATACCCTTGCTTCTTAAGTATTCGATGAACATAGAAGTCTGGATTTTCTCTCTGCCAAGTCTTGACAAGTCTTTTACCAACACTACATCCATCTTATGCTCTTCAGCCGCTTTACAGATTTCATCGATTCCATTTCTCTGGAAGGTCATTCCGCTGACATTGTCATCATAGGATTCTCCTACAAATATGTGACCTTCCCGTTCTATGTAATCCATAAGAATTCTGCGTTGATTTTTGAGTGAATTCA
Source organism: Ructibacterium sp. (assembly GCA_045587405.1). Taxonomy (GTDB): domain Bacteria; phylum Bacillota; class Clostridia; order Monoglobales; family Monoglobaceae; genus Ructibacterium. Next base: position 1,950 of record JAZNCG010000044.1, read on the forward strand.
TTTCCTTGTCTTCATCTCTTGACAGTCTGTAATAAATCCATATTCTCCATGCTTGCATTATGTTCATAAATAATTACCTCCTTTCAGCAACAAACAATACCATACTAATTTCAATATATCCAGCAAAACATTTACAAAAGCTCTAAAGGTTTTTTTACCTTTATTTTAGCCTTAATGTCATCCCTATACATGCGCTCCGCAATAATCTTAAAACCCTGTTCCAAAGTTAATTTTTCCATTTCTTTTATGGTTTCAATAACATAAACCGGGTTTCTGATTTCCTCAACTGTAAATCTTGTGTAAATATATGTTTTCATAATTCGTAGCTCCTTCCTTATTGGTTAGCTGCAGCAGGCTTTTCCTGCTCGCAACTTTTTTCGTGGGTTTCAAATTTATGACCTAAATAATCAAAAATCGTAGCCCTTAAAAATTTGTTATACTCTTCATTTGTTCCGTTATATACATACAGAACCTCACTGATTCTTGGATAATCACTTTTTCTCGGCATAAATATGCCCCCTTTCATTATTACAATTAGCACCGACTTCCGCTACAGTTCCTGACCT
>JAZNCG010000045.1:0-3976 GCA_045587405.1 Ructibacterium sp.
TTTTTAAAGCCTGAATCACCGGGATTAACTATTTTAACTTCTTTAGGTTTGATAATTGTGAGGTAATAACTACCGAGAACCATATCCTGTGTAGGAACGGTTACAGGTTTACCATCCTGTGGTTTAATAAGGTTATTTGCAGAAAGCATAAGGAATCTTGCCTCTGCTTGAGCCTCTGCCGACAATGGAAGATGGACAGCCATCTGGTCACCATCGAAGTCCGCATTAAAGGCTGTACAAACCAACGGATGAAGTTTAAGAGCTTTACCCTCTACCAAAACAGGCTCGAACGCCTGAATACCAAGTCTGTGAAGGGTTGGTGCACGGTTCAACAATACCGGATGCTCCGAAATAACATCTTCTAAAACATCCCATACCTCGGGGCGAACACGCTCTACCATACGCTTTGCAGATTTAATATTATGTGCCAAGCCATCGGCAACAAGCTTTTTCATAACGAAAGGTTTAAACAGTTCTAATGCCATCTTCTTAGGCAAACCACACTGATAAATCTTAAGTTCAGGGCCAACAACGATAACGGAACGGCCCGAATAGTCAACACGCTTACCCAAGAGGTTCTGACGGAAACGCCCCTGCTTACCTTTAAGCATATCCGAAAGGGACTTCAAAGGACGATTTCCCGGACCCGTTACGGGTCTGCCACGACGACCATTATCTATTAAAGCATCAACTGCTTCCTGAAGCATTCTCTTCTCATTTCTTACAATGATTTCAGGAGCACCTAAATCCAACAATCTCTTTAAACGATTGTTTCTGTTAATAACACGACGATACAAATCGTTAAGGTCAGATGTTGCAAAACGACCACCATCCAACTGAACCATAGGACGGATTTCGGGAGGTATAACAGGAATAACTGTCATAATCATCCATTCAGGCTTGTTTCCCGATTGTCTAAAGGACTCAACAACCTCCAGACGACGGACAGTTCTGATTTTCTTCTGTCCTTTAGCGCTTTCCATATCCTTCTTTAACTCTTCGTAAAGAGCCTCAAGGTCTATATCCTGGAGCATTTCTAATATAGCCTCTGCTCCCATTCCTGCACGGAACATATCGCCATACTTCTCATAATTTTCTCTGTACTCTTTCTCGGAGAGAATCTGGTTTTTCATCAAAGAGGTACGACCCGGGTCTATTACAACATATGCTGCAAAATACAAAACCTTCTCCAGTGCTCTCGGCGACATATCCAAGATAAGCCCCATACGACTTGGAATACCTTTAAAATACCAAATATGAGAAACAGGAACTGCCAACTCAATATGGCCCATACGCTCACGGCGAACCTTTGAACGGGTTACCTCAACACCGCATCGGTCACAAACAACACCCTTATAACGAACTCTCTTATATTTACCACAATGACACTCCCAATCCTTTTGGGGACCGAAAATTCTTTCACAGAACAAGCCATCTTTTTCAGGCTTTAATGTTCTGTAATTAATAGTCTCAGGCTTTTTAACTTCGCCGCGTGACCATTCTCTTATTTTTTCAGGTGAAGCAAGACCTATCTGAATTGCTTCAAAATTCTGATATTCACTCATAACGACCATGCCTTTCCAACTCACAAATTTCTGCTACCGTCTGCCGTGAGTTTGGCAGACGACTATAAAGTTTACATCTTTAAGATTTAATCTTAAAATATAACGTCGTCATCATCGAAATCTTCTTCTTCTGCCATCAGGTCAAGAGACTCTACATCGTCAGAATCCAAATAATCACCATCGAAACCATCGTCAGCTTTGCTAATCATTGCATCAAGAGCATCCGAGAAAACATCAACATCAATCTCTTCGCCCATATCTTCCTCAGTATCTGCGATGAGTTCATCAACTTCATCAAGCAAATCGTCTGTTTCGGACTCTTCCATAACCTCATCTTCAATACCCGCAATATTTACAGGCAAATCATCAGGTTCGTCATCAATAGATTCACGAAGTATAATCTCATTATCATCCTTATCCAACACCTTAATATCAAGAGCCAGACTCTGCAATTCTTTAACAAGAACCTTAAATGACTCAGGAACACCCGGTTCAGGAACATTATCGCCTTTAACGATAGATTCATATGTCTTAACACGACCAACAACATCATCAGACTTAACTGTTAAAATCTCCTGAAGAGTGTACGCCGCACCATAAGCCTCAAGCGCCCAAACCTCCATCTCACCGAAACGCTGGCCACCGAACTGAGCTTTACCGCCCAAAGGCTGTTGTGTAACCAAAGAGTATGGTCCTGTAGAACGAGCGTGAATCTTATCATCAACCAGATGGGCAAGTTTAAGGTAGTGCATATAGCCAACGGTTACAGGATTGTCAAAAGGCTCACCTGTTCTACCATCGCAAAGAATAGTCTTACCCGTTCTGTCATAGCCTGCCATCTCTAAAGCGTCCATAATATCTTCCTCGTTAGCACCATCAAATACAGGAGTTGCAATCTTCCACCCAAGAGCCTTTGCAGCATAGCCAAGATGTACCTCAAGCACCTGTCCGATATTCATACGAGAAGGTACACCCAATGGGTTAAGAACAATTTGAAGCGGTGTGCCATCAGGCAAGAACGGCATATCTTCTTCAGGAAGAATACGGGAAATAACACCTTTGTTACCATGTCGACCCGCCATCTTATCACCAACAGAAATTTTTCTCTTTTGCGCTATATAACAACGAACAACCTGATTTACACCCGGTGCTAATTCGTCACCATTTGCACGAGTAAATACCTTTACATCAACAATTATACCATATTCGCCATGAGGAACTCTCAAGGAAGTGTCACGAACCTCTCTTGCTTTTTCACCAAAGATAGCTCTTAACAATCTTTCTTCGGCTGTCAATTCGGTTTCTCCCTTTGGTGTAACCTTACCAACAAGAATATCTCCGCTTTCAACCTCGGCACCTATGCGAATAATACCTCTTTCATCCAAATCCTTAAGAGCATCTTCTCCGACATTCGGAATATCTCTTGTAATTTCTTCAGGACCTAATTTGGTATCTCTTGCTTCGATTTCATATTCCTCTATATGAATAGATGTAAATACATCTTCTTTAACAAGTCTTTCATTAATAAGGATAGCATCCTCGTAGTTATAACCCTCCCAGGTCATAAATCCGATAAGAATATTTCTACCCAAACCGATTTCACCATTCTTTGTAGACGGACCATCGGCAATAATTTCGTTTGCTTCAACCCTTTCCCCTGCATTAACAATAGGTCTTTGATTTATACAGGTTCCCTGATTGGAACGAACAAACTTTGTAAGCTTATATTTATCAACAGTCTTATCGTCATTCTTAATAACGATTTCATCAGCGGAAACCTTCTCAACAACACCTGCCTGCTTTGAAAGTATACAAACGCCCGAATCTTTAGCAGCCTTGTGCTCCATACCTGTTCCTACGATAGGTGATTCAGGCACAAGAAGAGGAACAGCCTGACGCTGCATGTTAGACCCCATCAAGGCACGGTTAGCATCGTCGTTTTCAAGGAATGGAATCATAGCTGTTGCGATAGACATAACCTGTCTTGGAGATACATCCATATAGTCAACGCGCTTTGCGTCAACCTCCACAAACTCATCTCTGTAACGGGTTACAACCTTCTTTGCAACAAAGCGACCATTTTCGTCAAGAGGTTCTGTTGCCTGAGCAACATAGTTACCTTCCTCGGCATCTGCTGTCATATACTCAACTTCATCACTTACAATACCTGTTTCCTTGTCAATTATACGATAAGGAGTTTCTATAAATCCATACTCATTAACCTTTGCAAAACCACTTAATGAGTTTATCAAACCGATATTTGGTCCCTCAGGAGTTTCAATAGGACACATACGACCATAGTGAGAATGGTGAACATCACGAACCTCGAACCCTGCACGCTCACGGGATAGACCGCCCGGACCCAACGCAGACAATCTACGCTTATGGGTCAACTCACCCAATGGGTTAAT
>JAZNCG010000046.1:0-3135 GCA_045587405.1 Ructibacterium sp.
CCTGCATTTTTAGGAATATTTAATTTAGTCTTTGGAGATTTATTTTTCTTTAATTTAACACCAAGTTCTTTTTTAAGCTCCTCCATAGCCCGTAATGTTTCTCTTTCATCTCGTTCTTTTTGAGCAGCCTTAATTTCCGAAAGCATATTTTCAGTTTCAGCTTGTGTCTTGAGAATAATTTGTTCTGCCCTTTCGCGAGCGCGATCATAAATTTTGTCTTTTTGTTTTTCTATTTTCGCACGCTCAGTTTCTAATTGGTTTTTCAATTTTGCAATTTCATCTTTCATTTGCTGAATTTTAAGAGAATCTTTTTCAGCGGCTTGACGATTTTTTTCTATACCGGTCAATATATCTTCAAATTGTATGTTTTCATCAGAAAGAAGCGTTTTTGCATGATTAATTATATACGATGGCAAACCTAATCGAGCAGAAATCGCAAAAGCATTACTTTTCCCGGGCACGCCAATTAACAATCTGTAGGTTGGACTAAGTGTATTTACATCAAATTCACAAGATGCATTTTCTACTCCATCAGTTGACAGTGCATAAATTTTAAGCTCACTATAATGCGTTGTTGCGACAATTTTTGCTCCCATTTTTCTGATATTTTCTAAGATGGAAGTGGCAAGTGCCGCGCCTTCAATGGGGTCGGTGCCTGCGCCTAATTCATCAAATAATACCAAACAGTTTTCGTGTATATTTTGTGTTATATGAACAATATTTTTCATATGTGAGGAAAATGTCGAAAGGCTTTGCTCTATGCTTTGTTCATCCCCAATATCGGCAAAAATATCATCAAAGATAGGCATAACGCTCTCCTCTGCAGTGGGAATAAGCAATCCGGATTGCGTCATAAGGCAAAAAAGACCTATGGTCTTTAGAACAACGGTTTTTCCGCCTGTATTCGGTCCGGTTACAATCAAACTGTCAAATTTATCTCCTAAATGAACAGAGGTTGGTACAATCTTTTTTCTGTCAATTAATGGGTGTCTGCCTTTTATAATATTTAAATATCCATCCTGATTTAGAACGGGACAAACAGCTTTCATATCTATAGCAAGCTTTGCTTTTGCAAGTACAAAATCGAAATGAATTATAATACCGAAATTTATTTCAATTATGTCAGATATGTCTGACACTTCCTGCGAAAGAGATGCCAAAATTTTTTCTATTTCATTTTCTTCGCGAAGTTCTAATTCGTGAAGTTCGTTATTTGCATTTACAACACTTTCAGGTTCAATAAAAACTGTTCCGCCTGATGAAGAAATATCGTGTACAATACCCCTAACATCGACTCTGTGTTCTGCTTTAACGGGGAGTACATATCTATTATTACGCATAGTAACAATAGGGTCTTGTAAAAATTTTTGATAATGACCCGAATGAAGCATGGAATTTAAAGAATCTTTGATTTTATTTGATGCATTTCGGATTTTTTTCCTGATTGAATATAACTCAGGACTTGCATCGTCGGAAATTTCCTCTTCAGATATAATGGAAGAAGATATATGTTTCTCAACAGCTTCTTCTGGTTCAAGCTCTTCAATGTAACCATATAAAACCCCTGATTGCTCGGCGGTTAACATCTTGAGTGTTCTCGTGTTTTTTAAAATTTTAGCAATATTTAAAAGCTCGGAAATATTAAGACATCCCCCCATTTTAAGCCTTTTTAAGGATTCATCAACAGAAGATATTTTTAAAATTTCAGGGGCACCATACTTCAATATTAAAGTTAAAGCTACATCGGTTTCCCTAAGAGTTTGTTCAACAACACGAAAATCAGAGGATGGTTCTAATTTTTCAATCAATTGCTTAGTTTCATCGTTTTTTGCAAAAGAAGATAACATCTGCAAAATTTTATTATATTCAAGTGTGTTTAATGTTTTTTTCTCCATAACATATCCTTTCTTCTAAACAAAAGCTTAGGCATATCCTTATTATACACGAAAAAATAGTATTTTGTCTACCCTTTTAGTATAAGAATTGTCAATTACATTAAAATATTTTTGTGTATAATAATAGAAAATTTATATAAGAAGTTTTATTATGAGTATTCCAAGAAGTGAATATCCTCGCCCACAGTTTTGTCCCGAAATCGAGTTGTCAGGGGTGGAACATAAAGATTTCATGAATTGTGTTTGGTGTCGTAAATATTTTGAAATCCCCGAAAGTGAAAAAGGAAAGAATGTTATCTTACATTTTGATGCAGTTGACTATCACACAATTGTATATATAAACGGGAAAAAGTTGTAGAACACAAAGGAAGGTAGAAAGTTTAAAGTTGACCCTAAGCTTATAAAAGAAATAAGCAGATAAATTGCTGAAATAGAAAAAATTTAATATTACCAAAAGCCTAAAAAAATGCTGTCCTTTTTAAAAGACAGCATCTTGCCAAGTTTTTATTTACTCATAATCTCAGAGATAGCATCAAGAATTTTTTGATGGCAACCACCACAGCCCATTGAACAATTACAGAATAAAACATAGCTCAATTATAGTTTAGGAACGAATGTAGGCATAAGCTTCAATTTAAATAAATTTGCGTTGTGTTTTTTATCAATAATATTCTTTTTATTTTCGTCATCAATAACATTTTCTCTGATATATTTATCCAATTCAGCATATGAAAATCCAAGATTTTCCTCATCGGATTTTCCGCAAAGACCATCTATAGGTGTTTTGTCGACCAGTACATCGGGCAATCCTAAAACTCTTCCAATTGCTTTAACTTCTGTAACGGTTAAATTAGAAATTGGCGAAAAATCACCAACCGAATCTCCGTATCGAGTAGAATATCCAACCCAATCCTCTGATAAATTACAAGTGTTACAAACTCTACCGTTGCAACTCTGCGAAATTGCATAAAGAGTTGACATACGAATTCTCGGAGGAAGATTTTGTTTGGATTGAGCTGTTAAACTAAGTTCTTTCGGAATGTTACTAAGCACCCCATCAATTGCATCTTTTATATTAACAACATAGTGTTTAATACCCAAATGATTAACAAGCAAATATGCCATATCTATATCAGGTTGTTCTCCTTGCGGCATCAAAACCCCTATAACTCGGTCTTTGCCTAAAGCTTCTACGCAAAGAGCCGCTGCAACAGAACTGTCCTTTCCTCCTGAAATGCCG
>JAZNCG010000047.1:0-6037 GCA_045587405.1 Ructibacterium sp.
TGGCGCAGGAGCTTTGGCAACAGGCGGAATAATCAGTCTTATTAAGTCCTTGCCCCTTATTGTCAAAACCTTTTTTTCTTCAATCAAGGCTATAAAAGCCGTGGAAACCTATGAACAAAAAAGAACATCTATCGATATTAATATTAAATCTGTTATGATTGTCATACTTGTTCTGACGATTTTGATATGGTTGATTCCTGTAATCCCGGTAAGCCTTTTGGGGGCTGTAATTGTGGTAGTTTTTGGTTTCTTTTTTGCTACGGTTTCTTCGCGTATGGTAGGTTTAGTCGGCAGTAGTAATAACCCTGTTTCGGGGATGACTATTGCAACCTTGTCAATTTCAACCTTGGTATTAAAGCTTACGGGCGCAAATGCTGTTTCGGGAATGATAAGTGCAGTTGCAATAGGCTCAATAATATGTATTGTTACCGCAATCGCAGGGGATACTTCTCAGGATTTAAAAACGGGATTTCTTCTTGGTGCAACTCCCCAAAAACAACAAATAGGCGAAATTATAGGTGTTGTTTCTGCCTCGTTGGCAATTGGTGGAACTCTTTATCTTTTAGATGCCGCATGGGGATTTGGCTCTAAAGAGTTAGCCGCCCCTCAGGCGACCTTGATGAAACTTATTATAGAAGGTGTTATTGAAGGTAATCTTCCATGGGCGTTGGTATTGGTTGGGGTTTTTATATCTGTTGTGGCGGAAATTGCTGGGATTCCTGTTCTTCCATTTGCTATCGGAGTATATCTTCCCATTAATCTCAATGGTTGTATTATGGTTGGAGGGTTAATCCGTCTGGCGTTTGACAAACTCAATAAAGACCAAGAAACGAAAAAAGCTATTGTCAATGATGGTATTTTGTTTTGCTCAGGTATGATTGCAGGAGAAGGGCTGATAGGCATACTTCTTGCAATACTTGCAATAACAGGCGTAAGTTCTGTAATGGATATGTCCTTGATGTTTAATATTCCTAAATCTTTTGCGGATTTGGGAGGATTAATTCTATTTGGAATAATCATTCTAACGCTCCTAAAGTTTTCTCTTTGGAAGAAGCGAGGGTAGAGTATGAAAAAAGAACAGATATTTAAGAACTATTTGGAAAAATGCCCTGAACGAAACAGTCGGATTTTATGGAAAGTCGACCATGGGCTGGTAATTCTTGAAGTTGAAAACAAGGGCTTTTGCAACCGAGTTTGTCAAAAACTTTTAAAAAAACCAAAAATCAGCTATGTTCATCTTGACGAGATTGGGAGTAATATATGGCTGTTAACCGATGGCGAAAGAGATATAATTAAAATTGGTGAAAGGATATATGAAAAATTTGGTGACAGCTTAAACCCTCTGTATGAAAGGTTATCCATATATTTTAAGATATTGAACAGCTATGGTTTTATAAAATTATAATATGTATAGCTTTATATATTTTTTTAAAGATAAGTTTTTCTTTCTTTTTTATACAAGATAGCTGTTTTTTTGTACAAAAAAACAAAACAAGAAACACCGAATAATAAATATTTATTGTATATTTTTCTTCTTAAAGGTAATAATAGCCAATGAGGTGATAATTTTGAGAGAAACAAAAAAGAAAAATAACTTTTTGGCAAAAAAAAGTTTCTTTGTAGGATTGGTTGTAATAACTTCGATTATGATTATTATGGTTGTTATGAATTTGATTGTACCTAAAGAGGAAGATGTTTTTCAAACAAACGATTGGGAAAATGTTATAAAAAATAGTTCTGCAAGCCACGAAAGGGCTGTTGCTGCAAACTCCGACTCATTACCTAAAACTACATCGGACACCGAAGATATGGATACATCTGCTGTGGAAACCAACAATAATGACGAAAGTGCCTCTGATAATTCTGCTGACGAGTTTCCGAAAAACGAAGTGCTTAAGTTTATCAAGCCCGTCGAAGGAAACATAATAAAGGACTTTTCGAATAACGAACTTGTCTATTCGGAAACCATGAACGATTGGCGTACTCACCAAGGAATAGATTTTGCCACTCACGACGGAGCCGATGTGAAAGCTGTAGCGGACGGAACTGTTAAAGAGGTTGTCAAGGAATCTATGATGGGAGCATATATAGTTATTTCTCACGAAAATGGTTTGAGTACCCTTTATGCAAATCTCAGGGAAGACAGCCTGCCTGCAACCGACTCCCCCGTAAAGGCAGGCGATGTTGTAGGTAAGATAGGTAAAACCGCCGATTTTGAAATAGCAGACCCAAGCCATCTGCATTTTGAAGTTATAGAAAATCAAGTTCAAATAGACCCCAAGCTATTTCTTGAGTAAAAAGACTTAATAATAGAGAAAAAAACACAAATGGTGCGGCATCAAAGCCGCACCATTCATTCCATATTATAAAAATTACTACATTCCCTTAGGATTTGGACCATACTGGTTTGGACCCGGCTGGCTATCCATAGCTAAAAATATTATAAGGATAATTGACCCAATCCAAGGAATAAGGCTAAAGAGCGCATACCATCCGCTTTTGCCTGTATCGTGTAGTCTACGAACAACAATAGCTAAGCCAGGAATAATATAAGCAAATCCATAAAGCGTAAGCAAAATTGCAAAAACACCAATTGTTCCTAAAGATGCAGCTGTAGGCTCGCCATATGCAATAATATCTTTTATCAAAGGTATATACATAATAAATGCCAAAACAAAGCAGACAATATAATTCATAAGATACGCAAACCAGTATTCACTGCGTCTGCTTCTTCCATTAAATTGAGCATACTTCTTAAACATACTTGTGTATCCCGTAATCAAGTTGAAGTTTTCAACAGGTGCGTAGTTATAATTAGGAGCATACCCCTGACTATAACCACCATTTTGAGCATATCCGTTATTTGGTGCATAAGCCGTCTGTGTCTGAGTGTTTTGGTATGTATTTTCCTGATACACAGTTTGCTGCTCAGCAGTCCCCACTACATCAGTGGCAGAACCGCAACTCGAACAGAAGCGATCATCCCCCATATCGTTTCCACAATTTTTACAAAACATAACATTTCCCCCTTTTTTGTGTTTCTTATGTTTTATTTCCCCAAATATATTGCTTGCTATAAGTATAGCATAACAAAAATCATTTGTCTATATCTTTATGCTTATCTTCTAAAATAATTGAAAAATTCAAAATATATTAAAAGAAAACACTTGACAAATGCAAATAAAAGGTGTATTATACTTGGTAACGACGATGACGAAGATGGCAGATATATAAAATCATGAGAGAGCCGACGGATGGTGCGAGTCGGAGGTGGAGTATATTTTAGCCTTTCACTTTTGAGTTGGAGGAGGGAAAGCGAGAGTGAGTAGTTTCTCCCGTGAATGCTGCGTTAGTGCAAAAAGCTTGCTGGAGCTTATAAGTGGCGTATATTTGTACGCAAGAAGAGTGGTACCGCGGATTGGTAAATTCGTCTCTTTAACAAATTTTTTAAATTTGTTAAAGAGATTTTTTTATTGCAATAACAAGGGTTAGAGTGGGAAAATTGTTCTCATGCCAGCTTTAAGTTCCCGTAGATGGGAGGAGATTCAAGCATTTATTTATTTTGTACTTAAGGATAAATCTAAACTTCAGGACTATAAATTGAAAGATTTCTATGGTGAGGAGGTGGAGAAAAATTAATAATTCGAATGTAATAGAAAAACTAAAGGAAGAATATAAAAATGATAAATTCGCTACAAATGCAGGTTGTGTGATAGTGGAAGCAAATGAGGATAGAGTGGTTTGCGAAATGCCTGTTGAAGAAAAATTGCTAAATGCCCATGGCGGAATTATGGGCGGAGCAATATTTACCCTTGCAGATTTTGCATTTGCTGTTGCATCTAACTTGGCGGGGATACCATCTGTGGCAATAGAATGTAATATAAGGTATTATGCGTCATCTAAGGGTAAGAAATTAACTGCAATTTGCACTACAGATAAAGATGGTAAAAATTTAGGGCATTATACAGTTGAAATTACAGATGACTTAGGGAAGAAAATTGCAGGTTATACTGCAATAGCGTTCCATTGTAATAAATAATTAGTGAAAGGTATGATTATAAAATGAAAATATCAGAAAATAAAATTTATAATTCTGAGTTGGAATGCATGGATAGAGCAGATATTAAAAAAATTCAGGATGAACGCCTGAAAAAAACTGTTGCTCATGTATATGCAAATGTCCCTCTTTACAGAGAAAGAATGGATAAGGCGGGCATTAAGCCTGAGGATATTAAAGGGGTTGAGGACTTACATCTTTTGCCGTTCACCAATAAGACAGATTTAAGAGATCAGTTCCCATTTGGATTGCTGGCAGTTCCTCAGTCGGAAATAGTGAGAATTCAAGGTTCATCGGGAACAACAGGAAAGCCTATTGTAGCAGGTTATACAGAAAATGATGTAGAGGTCTGGACAGAAATGGTTGCGCGTTCATTAACAGCCGCAGGCGCATCTAAAGAAGATATAATTCAAGTTACATACGGATACGGACTCTTTACAGGTGGTCTTGGCGCTCATCAGGGAGCTTCCCGTGTAGGAGCAACCGTTATCCCCATGTCGTCAGGAAACACACAAAGACAGTTGATGATGATGCACGATCTAGGTGCTACAATGTTATGTTGTACACCATCTTATGCAATTTTCCTTGGTGAATCCTTGAAGGAGATGGGTTATGATCCCAAGGAATTTAAATTGAAATCAGGTTGTTTCGGCGCAGAACCATGGACAGAAGAGATGAGGGACAAATTAGAAAGTTTGTTTGATATCAACGCCTATAACATTTATGGACTTACAGAGATTGCAGGACCTGGTGTTGCTTTCGAGTGCTCTGCTAAAAACGGAATGCATGTCAATGAAGACCATGTTATAGCAGAAATAGTAGACCCTGTAACAGGTGAACCGCTCCCTTATGGAGAAAGTGGTGAGCTAGTATTTACAACAATTACAAAAACGGGTATGCCAATGATAAGATATCGTACCCACGATATATGTGTGCTCGATGAAAAGCCTTGTTCATGCGGAAGAACTCATGTGCGTATGAGTCGTATTACAGGAAGAACTGACGATATGATGGTAATTCGTGGCGTAAATGTTTTCCCAAGCCAGATTGAAGAAGTATTGCTTAGAATTCCAGGGGTATCGCCGCACTATATGTTGGTTGTAGATCGTGTTAATTCAACTGACCGTCTTGAGGTTCAGGTTGAGTTGACAGAGGAAATGTTCTCGGATACAGTTTCGGATATAGAAAAAATCCAGCGCAAAATTTCCGAGCAAATCAAATCTGTTGTAGGAATAGCGGCAGTTATTAAGCTTGTTCCGCCTAAGTCTGTTCCTCGTTCCGAAGGAAAGGCAAAGAGAATTATAGATAATCGTGGATTAACAAAATAATAATAGAAAGGATTAAAAAATATGTTTATAACTCAGATTTCAGTGTATTTGGAAAATAATCAAGGAACCCTCAGAACCTTAACGAAAACTTTAGCAGAAAAAGAAATAGACATATTGGCGCTTTCCATAGCTGATACAACTCATTTTGGAATAATCCGTACAGTTGTAAGAGAGGCAGATGTTGATAAAGCAATTATAGCTCTTCGTGAAAACGGATTTGTTGCAAAGATTAACCATGTTTTCTGCATAGCGGTTCCGAATCAGCCGGCAGGTCTTGACGGAGTGTTAGCTGTAATAGAGGAAAATAAAATTTCTATTGAGTATATGTATTCCCTCAATTATATTATAGGAAGTAAAGCTATAATGGTGATGCGTTTGTCTATGGATAATGTTGAAAAAGAGAATATAGGTAAATTGCTTATTGAGAAAGGCGTAACAATGGTTAATCAGGAAGAAATTAATAAATTGTAAAAAGAAATTTTATATTGTACATCCCTGAAGCCAAAGGCTTTGGGGATGTGTTTTTATGTAAAAAGCTGACGAAAAAAGGATTAATATAAAAAGTGCACAATAGAAAGGAGAGGAGAGAGGAGGAAACTGTGTAAAATTAAGTTTAGAAAAGTATTGACAAAGAGGGAAAATGTTGGTATAC
>JAZNCG010000048.1:0-6280 GCA_045587405.1 Ructibacterium sp.
TAGCAGTTGGTCTTGTGGCATCCATTCTTGGCGGAATCAGCGGTGGTGGTCCTGAATTCAAGGTGAATATTGATGGTTCAAATATAAGTATGAATTTCAATTTAGCCGGACAGATGATTTACTCTACAGGAACAAATGGCGGTATAAACTCGGATGTTGGAGCTTGGATTGTTGGCGGTTTAGGAATCATATTCATCGTAGCGCTTGTTATAGCAGCAATATATCTTATCTTGGGAAGCTTTGTCGGAGTTGGATATGCAAAATTCAATCTTAATCTTGTTGACAAGAAAGAAACGGCATTTGAAACTCTATTTGCATACTTCTCATATTGGAAAACAACAGCAGTAATGAGATTATTAAGAGGTTTATATGTATTCCTTTGGTCTTTGCTTTTCATTATACCCGGCATAGTTGCAGGTTTTAGTTATGCAATGACAGATTACATATTGGCAGAGAATCCGGAACTTACAGCAAGTGAAGCGATAGAGCAATCAAAAACTATGATGATGGGCAACCGCTGGAGATTATTCTGTCTGCAGTTTAGCTTTATCGGTTGGGATATTCTTGCAACCCTCGCTTTTGGTATAGGTCATTTGTGGCTGACACCATATAAACAGGCAGCATATGCAGCATTTTATAGAGAAGTATCAGGAACAGAATACCATGAAGACGAATTTGAAACAGTTATAAACTGATGAGGTAATGACTATGAACAGTATTAAGAAAATTTTATTTGGTATAGCATTGATGATATTTGGTTTTGGATGCGTTTATGTTGGTGCACTCACAAACTGGACACCGGCACAGGTAGTTGGACTAATAACACCCATTATCGGTATTGGATTTGCAGTAATTGGATATTTTGAAAAAGAAGAATAAACATATACAGGAGGTACAAAAATTGAGCAAATCATATTCAGAAATTACACCATATATAAAAGAGCTTGCAGGTTTATCTTGCGGCAATAACCATATAACACCGGAAATGTATCCGGCACACAATGTAAAGCGCGGACTTCGAGATTTGGATGGTAACGGCGTTGTAACAGGTCTTACTGAAATATCACACATCAAGGCAAAAGAAAAAGGACCAAACGGTGAGGATATTCCCTGTGAAGGAGAACTGTACTTTCGTGGATACAATGTCAGAGACTTAGTATCAGGCTTTTTGAATAAAGACAGATTCGGTTTTGAGGAAATAATATATCTTCTGCTGTTTTCAGAGCTTCCCTCACAGACGCAGCTTGATAAATTCAAAGAAACACTTGCTGAATACAGAAGCCTGCCGAAATCTTTTGTAAGAGATATGATACTTAAAGCACCGAGCAAGGATATGATGAATGTCCTTTCCCGTAGTGTGCTTGCATTGTATTCCTATGATGAAAACCCCGATGATACATCTGTCGAAAATGTACTTCGCCAAAGCTTACAACTTATCTCAATGTTTCCGCTTTTGGCTGTGTATGGCTATCACGGTTACAGGCATTATCATTTAGACAAGAGCCTTCATATCCGTGATCCTAAACCGTACTTATCAACGGCAGAAAATGTGTTGCATATTCTGCGTAAGGATGGAGCATTTACACATCTTGAGGCAAAGGTTCTCGACCTTGCTCTTGTACTCCACGCAGAACATGGTGGCGGTAACAACTCAAGTTTTACAACCCATGTTGTAACCTCATCGGGAACAGATACCTACTCTGCAATAGCAGCGGCTCTCGGTTCTCTTAAAGGTCCTCGGCACGGCGGCGCGAATATCAAGGTTGTTCAGATGTTTGATAATATGAAAATTTCTATTAACACACAAAAGGAATCAGAGATCGAAGACTATCTTATGAAACTCCTGAATAAAGAAGCATTTGATAATGCCGGACTCATCTATGGTATGGGACACGCAGTATATTCAAAATCTGATCCAAGAGCAGATATATTAAAAGTATGTGCAAAGGATTTATCAGTTGAAAAAGGCTGCGATGAGGATTTTGCACTATATGAAACAGTAGCAAGACTCGCTCCTCAGATTATAGCAGACAAGCGTAAAATCTATAAGGGCGTAAGTCCAAATGTTGACTTTTTCTCAGGGCTTATATATAAGATGCTTGAGCTTCCATACGAGCTTTACACACCTATCTTTGCAATCTCCAGAATTGCAGGCTGGAGCGCTCACAGAATTGAGGAAATCCAGAATAACGGAAAGATTATACGACCTGCATATATCAATGTAAAAGAAAAAAGAGATTATATAGATATTGAAAATAGATAAAGGAGCAATGCCTATGAAAAAAAGTATAATCAGGATAATTCTTCTCCTTTGTTATTGCATTCCGTTTGTCTTTTTGGCAATGAACGAAGATGCGACTGTTGGAACCCTATGGTTTTACTTAATTATGATACTTGGTTTTTGTGTATTGTGCTGTGCAAGTGTGAAGTCAACAAACACTTGGATAGTGTTTGTTGGAAACATATTAAGCTTTGCGTCTTCCTGTATTTTTGCATGGAACTTTCAGACTCCGAAATGGGAATATTACTTTAAACCATTTCTCCCTAATCAGTTGATTGCTTTTGAAACAGTAATAGCACTTGTAGTTCAGACTATTATAGTCGTTTGCATTATTAGAAAACGCAAAGAAAATAAAAGCAAGGCGGTGTGATTATGGATAAAGAAATTAAAAGAGCAAAGATATTTAATTATACCGTTGCTGCGATTTTTCTGTTGATATTCATATGTATCATAGCCTTTTTAGGTATGTGGAAATGGAGCCGTACATTTACTGTCAGCAAATGGATGAATAACCCTGAAGACAGATACAAAATAGTATCAAATATGCTTTCAAAACACGAAATTGTCGGAATGACCGAATATGAAATAATTGAATTGCTTGGTGAGGAACATGAAAAGGCTCCTGAAAGCTTCAAATACCCTCGCGGAGAGTACTTGGACGAAAATACACTTACATATTATCTTGGTGTAGATTTTATGGATAATAATTGGCTGATTATACTGATAGAAAACGGCATTGCAGTTGAGAGCAGAATCGGGGTTACATAAGGAGGCTTGATGAAATGAAAAAGATAATTAGTTTTGTCAGTCTGATTGCTATTATGCTTTCTATGACTATGACAGCAGTTGCCGGAAGCATCCCTGAAGATTTGCTTCAGGATGAATCACAGATATTCTTTGCTGAGATTGTATATGCGCATCTTGATAAAGAAAAACCGGATATTGAATTTTCTCCGGTTAAAAAAATAAAAGGTGATGTAAAACTCGGAACAAAGCAGATTGCATACAACTTCAATACTGTTGGTGACTTTGATATAAAAGAAGGAAATGTATATCTCTTTACATACTTTGACGAAAACAACCCGACAGACATATTTGAGGTAACGAGCTATGACACTTCTACCTTGAAACTGAAAAATGTTGATGGCGATATGTGGAAACGCTTTGAGCAATATCTGAACGAAGGCAGATATTTAGCTGCAGAACACGAAAGAATTGATAGACTCAATAATGAACTTGTTGTAGAAAACGGAGAAACAATAACTCTGTCTGAACTGCTTGGTGGATATGACGATAGCGAGAGTGATGTCGCATTTTATTATCCTGATGGCATTGATACGAAAGTTAATCAGGTTGAAAGAAAAAAGTTCTTTAAGGTTGCTGATGATATAATCTGTACGGAAATCAAACCAACAGAGCATCATAATCCCGGACTTGACTTTTGGATAGTCACAGAAACAGATAAAATTGGTGCAGCAGTATCTATTTCATACGATGGAAAAGTTACTGAGAGTCATCCGGCACAAAGTTTTGTTGGACAACCGAAGTACAAAATCAGTTCTGCTGATTTAGGAAAACTGCAACAGTTTATGACCGATAAAACCGAAAAACTTCCTCCACTTGAATCTCCTTATGCAAGATATATTGTTTATGGTGTTTTACTTGGTGTAGTTATTTTAGGTGGTATTGTTGCGATAGTTGGGTATCTGATAAAGAAAAAGAAAGCAAAATAAGGAGCGATTTCTATGAGTGTAAATATAACAATGCTTATTCTTGGTATTCTCTTAACGATTATCGGAATTGAGAATATTAAGGGTAACATAGCAAGTGTGCATTGGTATAACAGAACACGCATAACAGAAGAAACAAGACCTAAATATGGAAAGTTTGTGGGTATTGGAACACTCATAATTGCCGGAGGACTTATTTTCTCTGCCGTTCTTAATATGCTTGTAAAAATGAATATCGCTGTGCTTATAGGAGGTGCAATAACTCTTATAACGGTTATTGTGGGTATAGCTTTTATACTCTATGCACAGTTCAAATATAACAAAGGAATTTTCTAATAAAGGTGGTGTTGCCCATGTCAAAGAGCGATAAAATCATAGAACAGAATAACATTGCAAAAGGCACTATTCAAAAAGTTACAAAATGTTGGTGGATAAAGGTAAATACAAAGCCTGTCAGGATGCACGCTCTTGATGGTGCAATATTCCCTTATATAATGACTTTTGCATACGAGGTTGACGGAATTCAGTATAAGAAAAGAAAGTATATAGGATTAAGAGCTGATGCAATCGGCATCTTTGGAAATGTAGATGTTTACTATGATAAAGATAAGCCGTCACGATGCGAGATTAAACTTTGAAAGGAGCTGAGAGTGTGAAAAAAGTAAATATAATAAAAACCTTTACTTTTTGGTTTGTTGTAGTTGCTATTGTTGGCATTATTTTGAACCTGACCGGGATTGATGATATAGGCTTATTTATTGGCTTCAATCCACTTCTTAACTTCTTTAGCAGTACAAAATCTGCCCGTGATGCAATCAATGCCGTTCCTTATTTATGGCATATTCTGAGCGTTATTTCAATGACGGGATATGGATTGATAATTGATGCTATCAGGTTATCGTTTAAGAAAAATAAATAAGCAATTTTATTCCCAGAAGGTATGCTTGTGAGAAATAAAAGGATCGGAGCAGTAACCATTATTCTTACAGTAAAAAACAAGTGAGAGAAAATCCAAATCAATCCGTCTAATAAGTGGAAGATAAATCTTTCGGAAAGGAGAATGTTATGGAAAACGGTGCAAGTAGCTACCGCCGTTTCCTTGAAGGTGATGAAAGTGGTATCGTAGATATTATCAGAGATTATAAAGATGGATTGATGCTCTATATGAACCAATTTGTCAAAAATATTCATATAGCAGAAGATTTAACGGAGGACTGCTTTGTTAGGTTGGTTGTAAAAAGACCAAAATTCAAAGGAAAATCATCCTTTAAGACTTGGCTCTATTCCATTGGAAGAAATCTGGCGATAGATTATATAAGACATAACTCAAAAACAGTAGAATTAAGCGATGAGGACTATAATGCCTTACTCATAGATGAGAAAAACATTGAAATTGAGTACATAAAAGAAGAACAACGACTCGCTGTTCATAAGACTCTAAAAAAGATTAAGGATGAATACAGTCAGGTTTTATACCTTTCCTTTTTTGAGGACTTATCAAACAAAGAAATCTCTATTGTGATGAAAAAAAGCAAACGCCAGATTGAAAACCTCTTATATCGTGCGAAGCTATCACTTAAAAATGAACTGGATAAGGAGGGCTTCTACTATGAAAAGTTATGAAGAAATGGCAGAGCAAGTCTTGAAAAGAAGCGAAAAAGAAATTGAAAAACGAAACAAGCGAATAAGAAAAACAACAAGGATAGTATCATCGCTTTCGTGCTTTTGTATTATAGCAGTTATATGTTTTAGCGTGTACAATAATGAAATTTTCGATTTTGGGAAGAATGCAGGCTACCAAGAACAGAGTATCGCAACCACCGAAACAGGCGAAAAAACAAATGAAGTAAAAGACCTGGAGAATTATAAGTATTCAATAAATAATTCTATCAACAGAGAGCAAGATGCGGTTGCAGGAACTGCACCTAAACCGACACACGGTGCTCCTTCCCAAGAGGTTGACAAAGTATTCGATGTTTTAGATAGCACCGAAGAGACAGCAGAAAAGGAAAGCTTTCCCGAAATTACAACTGAGCAGGCGGTAAAGAACGCAAGAGAAAAGTTAAGTGATAAAGAAATAGAAATCATAATCAATCTTGAAAACCCAAAAATTGAAGAAGCGGTTCTTAAAGGCGATACATCAATATACTTATTTGATGAAAGTATTGATGCTACAGGGAAAAGCCTTTATAAAATCACTTACAATACCGAACTTGACGGATTACTTGGACCAATTACATTTTATGTAGATAAAATGTCCGGTATTGTC
>JAZNCG010000049.1:0-5080 GCA_045587405.1 Ructibacterium sp.
TCACATTAAACACCCCACATTTAAAAGTAATCTAACATTATAATAAATATATCATATCGTAAAAATTAGTCAAGTTTTCTTTTAAAACATTGCAGTATAAATCCTTTGCATCAAACCAACTATTTGTCCGGATAAAACAACCGTTATAACCGAATAAATTAATTTAGAGATAGGTATATAGCAGATAGATAATGCTAGAATAAGCAAATCGGATACAAGGTAAACTATCTCTAATCGTATGCCAAATTTATGATATAAGCTCATAGCAATAGCATCATCTCCGCCTGTAGCCCCGCCACACAACACACATGTTCCTGCTCCGGCTCCTACAAACAAAGCACCTAAAACTGCAGCAAGTAACGGCATATTCACCAGTTGCGGCCATAAAGGAGGAAATTGTTCAATAATTGCATACGCTACAGAAAAACCTATAACAGAAAATGCAGAATAAATTAAAAAATTCTTTCCCAGCACTTTATATCCAAACCCAAAACTTACAATATTTAAAATCAAACTCGATACAGACGGAGAAATATCAAAAAGGTACTGAAGCAAAAGTGTAACCCCAAATATTCCACCCTCTGTAACATTTGCAAAGGAATGAATATGATATAATCCAAATGCTAAAATAGCACTTCCTAATAAGATCAAAATACATCTTTTTAACTTTATTCCCTTAAACATAAAATCACCTTTATATCTTAAAAGGACTTTCGATTTGTAACGAAAAGCCCTTTACTTATATATATTATTTAGTTGAACCACTTTTAATTTCGTCAAGCTTGATCTCTCTGCGTTTCATGACTTCATCAGCCATCGGTTTAATATCTCCTGCAGCCGTAAGTGCCATTCTTGTAAATACAGGTCCGAATAATTCATAAATTAAAACAGCAAACAATGTTATGTTGCGAATTAAATTACCCTCTTCTCCCAAAACCATTGCCGTTGCACACATTCCAAGTGCAACACCTGCTTGAGGCAAAAGTGTAATACCCAAATATTTACATATATTAGGTTCGCATTTTGCCATTTTAGCACTGCCATATGAACCAAAGTATTTTCCAAGGGAACGAAAAACAATATAAACCATTCCAATTAATACAATTGCAATATCCGTAAACACATTAAGTTCCAAAGCCGCACCACTTATAACAAAGAATAATGCAAATAACGGAGATGTCCATTTATCAGCTCTTGACATAAGGTCATCTGCCAAAGGACAGATGTTACAAAACACCGTACCGAGCATCATACAAACCAATAATGAGGAAAATTCAATATGAATCGGGCCGATACTAAACGTTATCATTGAGAGAGAAGTCGTCAGAAACACAAATGCAATTGTAAGATTTAATCTATTTGTATTTGAGTTAAACAACTTTTCAAGCTGAGTAAGTATGTATCCCATAATCGTACCCAATATTAAAGATGCAACAATCTCAATAATCGGTGTAACTATAATTGAAATCATATCAACGGTTCCGCTAACCAATGTTTTCGCTATACCGAAACACACAGCAAAAACAATAAGACCAACTGCATCATCTAAGGCAACGATTGGTAATAACAACCTTGTTAAAGGTCCATCGGCCTTATATTGTCTAACAACCATCAATGTTGCCGCAGGCGCTGTAGCTGTTGCAATTGCACCTAAAGTTAAAAGTTGCGGAAGTGTAAGTTTATCCGGCATAATAAGATGTATAATCAACAATGCAATATCAACAAACAAAGTTGCAACCAACGCTTGAATAATACCTATAACCATAGCCTGTTTACCTGTCTTTTTAAATTCTGATAGCTTAAATTCACTACCAATAGAAAATGCAATAAAGCCAAGTGCAACATCAGAGATAATACCAAGTTTTGCAATAGCTTCTCCACTTGTAAATCCAATTCCATCAAAATTCAATGCACCTATACAATATGGACCGATTAAAACACCAGCAATCAAATAAGCCGTAACTGCCGGTAATTTAAGATGTTTAAAAACCCTCGTCATCATCAAGCCTGCAAAAAGTGCTATAGAAACCGACAATAATGTACTCAAAATATATCTACCTCTCTCTTGTATAATTTAAAGTTGAAAATGCACAATTTCATAAATTATCTCACATTGCATCATTAATGTCAATATAAAACTTTGATATTTTTAGTAAAATTTAATCAGTTTTTTTGGTAATAATTTAATCCATCATATTAATATTTTTTATATACATTAATATGATGGATTATTTTCAAAGATTTTTAATGAATTTAACCAAATCTTCTGTTGAGTTTGGTTTTCTGAGACTTTCAATACTGGTTGCTAAAATTTTCCTTCTATCTTCATTTAAGAAAAGCTGATATATTGCATCATCGATATGAAATGTGTCACTCACCTTCATAGCTGCTCCTGAATTTAATAAAAACTCAACATTTCTATCTTCTTGTCCTGGAACAGGATTATTCATAATCATAGGAACACCTTTCGCTAATGCTTCGCTTGTTGTTAAGCCACCGGGTTTTGTTACAATGCAATCAGCCGCATCCATAAATACATCAACATTATTTACATAACCATAATTATAAATCGACTTGGTCATATCCAAATTATCAATTTGCTCTTTCAGTTTCTTATTGTTTCCGCATATAGTTACAATTTGGTAATCAAAATTAATTTTATCCAGCTCTTTAATTTCGTTCACAATATTTCCAAACCCCATACTTCCACTCATAACCAAAATTGTATCCTTGCATGGAATATTTAATTCTCTGCAAGCCTCTTCTTTGGTTTTGTTATTTGCAAACTTAGGGTCAATCGGAATGCCAAACGCCTTAAACTTTTCTTTTGGAATACCTTTTTTTACACCTTGATGTGTTAACATTTCACTGGCTGTTACATAATAATCCAAACAGGTATCTTCCCAATATGGATGTATTGTAAAATCTGTAACAATGCCAATTGTTTTCACATCATTTCCTATGTTATCTATAAGATATGTCACCAACAGCGCAGCAAAAACATGGGTGCAAATTATAAAATCAGGGTTTTCACTTTTAATATATTTTATAAGCTTTCTTCCCAGAATTGTGTTAGTTAGTTTAGGAAGAACATTGGTTACAGCTCTATCTCTCTTTTCACACATCCTATATCCTTCGCCATAGATTTTAGGCATATTTTTAGTGGACATTAAGTATAATTTAGATACCGATTCCGACAGTACAGGATTTATATATTTATATATATTTATATATTCATATTCAATACCATTTTTATTTAGGTGTTCCGACATAACTTTCGCCGTCTGATTATGACCTTGTCCTGCTGTTATAGAAAAAATTAGTCCCTTCATATTTCATTCTCCTATTCTACATTATAATTGATTTGTTACAGCTTAGAAAATACAAATATTTTTCCTTTATAGGAACATCTAAAATCGCATTCAATCCACGCGTATAATACTCAATTTGTGACCTATATTCCTCCGCCTTCTGTTCAGCTTGTTCCGATGAAACTCTATCAGTTTTATAATCGATTAAAACCGCTCCGTCATTTTCAAAAAATACACAATCAGCTATACCTTGAAGTAAAACAACCTCTTCACCATCAGGAGTGTTTTCTAGTTTTTTGTCTAATTCTTTTGCTGAAATTTCCATATAAAAATCAAGCTCCCGCTCATATTCGACAGAATTTTTTAATCTTTTACCTAAAAGTTCATTGAAAAATTCAAATATACTTTTATCATCAACAACTGCGCGCTGTTGCAGAGAAATAACTCCATTCTCTGCCATTTTTTCAATCTGTAAACTCACATCAAAAAGAGTATCCGTCTTTGAAATATCAATATGCTGCAAAACAAAATGAGTTATTGTACCTATTTCAGTTTTGCTAATTTCAACAGAATCTGACAAAATCACCTGTTTATTAAGAGAAAAATATGGTGCATAATCCTCGTCAGGCATAGTTCTTCTTTTGAATTCACTTACAGATAGCTTTATGGGTATATTCTTTAAATCACTATGAATATATTTATACTCCATGCGTTTTTTTAAATCATCATCGATTTCATAAATCTTCGTCAAAACTTCGTCATTATTGTATATATTATTTTCAGGTAATTCAAGCGGTGTATTTTCATGATTAACCCATAAAACTTTTAGTGGATAATCAGTTTTCAAACTTTTTATATCATATCTTCCTGCTAATTCCCGTAAATACTCTCCGTTTTTATGAGTCATCACCATACCAAGAATCCACTCTCGCATCCGTCTGCATCCACATAGGAAACCAGAATTAATTTTTCCTCTTGTATAAATGGTCTTTTTCCATTTATTGTCAATATCACCCACAGAAGAAGATATGATAAGTTTTTCTTTTGCTCTTGTCATAGCAACATATAGAAGTCGCATTTCTTCAGATTTTGAATCCTCATCCATCTTAATCTTAATAAGATTTCTTGCGAAGGTAGAATATCTGACTCTGTTTATTACATCAACAAAATCCATTCCTATACCTGCCTCTGTATGCCAAACAACAGATCGAACAGAATCCTTGTTCATAAACAAAGAATCCACAGCATATAAAATAACAACAGGAAATTCAAGGCCTTTAGCTTTATGCATAGTCATAATTTTAACAACGGCCGATTCATCTGTCACAGCCTTCGCCGTAGCCATCTTATTATCATAACACATTTTTTCAATGTAAATTATAAAATTAAATAATCCGCTTAAATTTCCGTCTTCATAATCAGATGCAATTTCATAAAGAGTGTCCAGATTTTTCTGTCTTGCTTTTCCGCTATTCATAGTACCAACATATGCCATATATTTAAATTCATGGCATATTGTCCATACAATTTCATCAACTCCCATATATACCGCTCTTTTACGCAGTTTATCCAACGCAGTTATAAATTCGTAGGAATCCTTATCTCCTATTTTTGCCGAAGCACAAATTGCATCATAAAAGCACCCCTTAGAGCACCTTCGTATTTCTGCAAGCCTTTCGGTCGTAAAACGAAATATATCAGACCTTAAAACAGCTAAAAGAGGTATGTCCTGCTTTGGATTATCAATAACACGCATAAAATTCAAAACT
>JAZNCG010000050.1:0-4568 GCA_045587405.1 Ructibacterium sp.
CAACCACCCAGATATGCATTTGCCAAATTCACAATATAGTAAACCGATTTTTTCAGCAAGTCGAAATCTTCTTCTGTCAGAACTTCTAACAATTCATCCAATCTGCCAATCTTTCCCGCAAATTCGTATGGCTGTTTGAAAGCATTTATATTGGTCATAACATAGCCGAATGGAACCTCTGTACTTGTTCCGTCTTCCTCTACAGATGCTTTCAGGTTGTAGGTAGAACGCCATACACCAACAGCCTTCCAACCTCCTTGAACAGAACCTTTAATATCCGGATTTACAAGAATAGGTTTATCATCATCATCCACCACTAATGGTTCCTCGTATCTGACGCACTCTCTGAAGGTCATACCGCCTATCAATATACCCGCTATCGCAATACCACCCTGGTTAATACCATCAACACCTGCGGTCCAATCATATACAAGAGATTCTATATTCATAAATTCCCATTTCAATAGAATTGTAAAATACTCAGGCGTCATATACTTACTTTTTATCATAGTATACATTATATTTACAAATTCATATCCTCTTGTAGCTGTCTGGAAATATCCTTGAGCAATATTCGCAAAATCCTTACCCATTCTTATGGCTGCGTTAACCATATATCTTACGGCGTGATAACCATAAACTTCATTTCCTGTACCTCTGTACAAATTCATCAATACAGAAACATTATATTGAGGGTGTGTAACAAATGCCGACCAAGCACCACAGTTTTGAGTCGGTTGGTTAACAGACGGACCTACCTGACCATCATATGAGAATATACGATCACTCTTAACCTGTCCCCAGCTAAAATTTTCTTCCGTCCAAGCCACATTATTTTGATCTTCTATTACAAATAAATCCATAAACTCAGGCATTACATCGTTTTCAGGACGGGTAGGGTTATCGTCCTTAACCATTTTACCACGAATATGAAGCTTTGCAGACGAAATTACATCGGCTCTTTTTATGTCCGAAAAGTCAAACAAAAGTTTTGCTCTTGCTGTATAGGTATCAATAGGCACCTTCTTATCTAACGCGGTATCATCACCTACAGGAAATTCTTTATCAATAGATGTATAACTCTCGTTTGATAACAAAGTATGCTCATGGCTATAACATGTTTCAAAATTATCTCCGCCACGAATTGTAGAGTCCGCAATAGGATAATATATTCTTGTAGCTCCGTTTACAACAACAGAAAGATATGGTTTGTATTCGCTTTCCTTACTGTCAAAAACCGCCATGTATCCGTCTTTCTTACAATCAAGAAGTTCAAGACCCATTTCCTTTGTAGTTCCGTCAACAGATCTGTAATTTCTTTCCTTAAGACTGGTATAACAATCCGCCACTATCCATGTAGGCTCTTCTGTTAAAGAAATTCTCTCCAATGCAGTACAACCCAGTTCATTTGCAAAAATGTTTTCCATTATCATTTCGCCCATGAGCTGCTGTTCTTTGGTTGTAAATGTAGTAGTGATCTCTGCAGCAGGCTCTGTCGCAAAACGCGCTCTGTAATATGTTAAAAGCTCGGCTTTAGCAGTACTGTAATCTCCTACTTTAGCTGCCTCTTCTACCTTTCCCATATCGGGGTACTTGTCGTACAAAAACCACGGACCTTTTACCCACTCTCCTTTTTCACTGTCCCATGTGCCGAAAAATTCTTCATCGGGTATCAACTGTGGGTCTTGAAATTCTCCAAAGCTATCAAAGTAATCCATTCGCTCCTGATAATATGCCTCTTTATCATCGCTGGCTGTTGCAAATACACCAACCCCAATTATGCATTGAATAAGAATCGCAAACGAAAGAATACTAATTAATTTTTTTGTCATACTATTCACCTCTTATTATTACACAAGCTCTCGGCGTTTTGCCCGAAATAGATACAATATATACCTTATCATCTCCAGGGGTTATATCATCTAAGGTTGCAGCTTTTACCTCACCTTTTCGACTATAATCATAGATATATACAGGAGGGGTATTTCTCTCCGGTACATATATTCCTGTACTTGCCCCGTAGATATCAAGCATTATCTCTGCTGATTTCTTAATTTGTAATCTGTCTATCTCAAATCTTAATATATCGTTTACCACTCCGCAATACTCTATATAATCTCTGTTTGGATGCTGGTCGCTGTATGAACCCTCTTCTTCGTCGCCAAATGAATGTATCAGCATTACATTTTCTATCAAGTCTGAATCGTTTATAATATATGTTATAAGGTCTCCCTTATCCAATTCTCTTATCAAGCTGTTAGCATCCTTTATTTTTACTGTCTTATAGGTTGTTTCCTGGCTGCCTTCCAACAATACAAGATTATGTACTATATCTCCTTCTTCGTCCAATATCTCTTCGTTTTCCAGTACCATTGAATACTTTGATGATTTTTCATTGGCTGTATTTATCAATGTTGAATCCATACCCTTTGTTACAACTATCAAGCCGCAGGTCTTTGTCAGCTCATCATAGTCGTAGCCTTGTACCAAATATCCTATCTTGTTTCCGGCTACATCTATTCTTGTTCTTACCAAATAGTCATCTACTACATTTACTGTTTCAGGCAAACATATTATCTTGCTTGTCTCGTTTATTGCAATTGGTTCTATAAACTGATCTCCTGCAAAAATCTTATCGTATACATCGTATTTTAATGATTGAGTTTCGTGTCCACCTTTCATCTCCAAGGTTTCAATCTTTTTCAACACTCCCTCAGGAGTTACTGTAAGTTTTACCGCCTTATATTTATCCGCATTTGCTGCAACTTCAGCAGAAGATACTCTCTCTCCGTCTACATTAACATTATTGTCTATTTCGTATACATCTATCTTCTCGTTCTCACAAATAAGAACAGGGGTTGAGGTTACATTATCAGCATTCTCGTCATTTACATCTGCCGAGAAACTTACCTTCTTTCCTACAAGAACTCTAAGCTGTCCTTTACCTAATTTTTCTGTATTTGCCCCGATTATATATCCATAAACAGCCTGGGATTCCGTTTTCTTTATTACCCCTATCTCGCCCTTATAGTCAAGATATGCTTCCACTTCTTCTCCAAGGTTTGCCTTTATTACTGCACTATCGCTCTTTGGATATTTCTCTTCGCCTATTCCTATATATCCATCTACACTATAGCTATACGGTCCGCTTACCATCTCGTTACTTATATATATTCTGAAACGAGTTTTGCTTTCATCTACATATACACTTATTAAGCTATCTTTTTTTATGTCTTCTACTTTTGCACTATTACCATCTTTGTCATAGATTTCAAATTTTAACTCTAAATCATCATAATCTACATTAAGAAGATTATCTCCTGCAACTGTAAAGCCATCATAAAAACGAATTACATTATTGCTTACTCCGCTTACCAATGCATTTTCGTAGGTTTCTATCAATACGATATCTCCTACTTTGTTATTATCGTTATCTATAATCTTTACGCTTCCGTTTTTGATGTCATATGTGCTGCTACCTGGCCTTTCTACAGGCAAACCATTTTTCAAGGTTGTACAACCCTCTACATTTATCTTGGCTGTCTTTCCGTTTTCCTTTTCATACTCTACAAAATTTCCGTCATATGATATTACTTCATCTGCCTTCAATTCATACACTACATTATTCTCTGTTGCTCTTACCGATACCAAGGTTAATTTGCCCTTTGCATCTTTTCTGCAGAATGCGTCTACTTCCATTCCAAGATATTTAGCTGCGTCTGTTGAACCAACATTAAATGTACCTGAACCGATTACAACCTCATCATTTTCCAATCCTGCAATCGGGAAATCTATATATGAATACGGAGTTGCCATAACAATTCCATTTACCTTGTACATACTGCCGCCATTTCTTTCACCCATAAGTAAATCACGATAAGTACCATCACTTATAAAATACTCATCTGCACTTCCGTAATTTTTTACCATTAAGGGAGTATCAATAGCATTATACACTATTACCGCTAAATCTCCTCTTAGGAAATCTTCGCCCATATCCAAGCCTTCCAATAAATCTAACTTTCTTGCTTGTTCCAAATGTCCGTAAGGATAACCACCTAATGTTTCTGCGTTTTTCCCATATCCCAAAGTTCTTACCAATGTTACAACAGCTTCTTCGTAACTTACATAATCCTCAGGGCGGAAATAACCTGTGTCATCCCCTACCATTATCCCATTACTTGCAACAGTTTCTACCGCCGACATATACCATGCATCTTCTGCTACATCAGGAAATGTTCCTGTATACGCTGTTGTTGTCTCATCGTAGCCCATTACCCTTAATATAACAGTCGCAAACTCTGCTCTTGTCAACTTATCCTCTGTTCTGTATCCGCCTTCATCGTCGGGGATAAATATCCCCAACGATGTTATGTCGAACAATGCTTCTTCATAGTAATCTACTTCAACGGAATTGCTCGCTGCCAATACCATGCCATTTAACATCATAGCGATGATTAATACTATACTTGCGATTTTTTTCTTCATTTTTAGCTTCCTCCGTTCTATTTCGCTATCTCTGATAATCTGTATACAACTACCATCGATTCATCTCTTCTTATCGGGTT
>JAZNCG010000051.1:0-7134 GCA_045587405.1 Ructibacterium sp.
TGCTATACTGTTATTAGATACTGTGGATTGGTTTCAACCTCCTACCACTTGATGGTTTAATAAAGGCTCCAACCACAGTTTCTTTGTACAGTTGTTAATCAGTTAGATACCGCATGACGGTTTATTTAGAACAAGGTTACAATCGTAAAGAACCCTGTGGGTCTAAAACAGTATCAAAAATCATATGAAATGAGTTATGTTTATGAATTTTGTTGGAATTGATGTTGCAAATGATAAGCATGACTGCTTTATTTGCAATTCTGATGGTGAAGTGATTTTTAATGCTTTCACTATTCCAAACTCAAAGGAAGGTTTTGATTGTCTTTATCAAAAAATCCTATCCATTACAGATGATTTGAGCAAAGTAAAAGTAGGACTTGAAGCCAAAGGACATTACTCATACAATCTGCTTGGGTATCTTCTTGATAAAGGTCTTCTCGCCTTTGTTATCAATCCACTCCATACCAATCTGTATCGTAAAAGTCTTACTCTCAGAAAGACTAAAACAGATAAGGTTGACACCCATACTATCGCTATGATGTTAATGTCTGATGTGAACTTAAAGTCCTACTCAAATATATTATATCATAACGAAGAGCTAAAGTTACTAACAAGATACAGATTTGATAAAGTTCAGGAACGGGCCAAACTAAAACAATCTGTTGCAAGGCTTGTTAATATACTTTTTCCTGAACTTGAAAAGCTTGTTCCTACACTCCATATGAAGTCTGTTTGCTCAGTACTTTCAGAATTCCCATCAGCTCATCATATTGCTGATGCACACCTTACAAGGCTTACCAACCTTTTGTATGAAGCTTCCAAAGGTCGTTACAACAGAGATATAGCTATTTATTTAGGGATGCTGCAAGAAATTCTATCGGCTCTTTAATGCAACAAAGTATGTTTGTCGTTGGGATTCATCTTTTGGTGAATACCTTGCAAAAAAGCAAAGTGAAGGCAAGCATTACAATGTTGCAATATCTCACGCTGCAAAAAGACTTGTGCGATTGATTTTCCATTTGCAGAAAACAAGTGAAATTTACAAAGTCGTTTAAACTTTCATTTCAATATTTTTTTGACGAGCAACTTTCGTTGCTCTGTTTGTCATGCAATTTTCAATGTTCATTATCTAACAAAAAAACTTTTTAGAATTTTTTTAATTTTCCTATTGACTTTTAATAGTTAGTCTTTATAGTTATTGTATCATCCCGAAAACAATTTGTCAATATATTACATCATACATACAACATCTCGCTTATACAAACCATATGTTTGCTTTTGCTATATTCGATAACATTCGACAATTTTTACTATACGGGATATAATGTTTAGATGCAACACATTTTCCGTTTTGCTTAAACTGTTTTAATTTTCTTGATTAAAATTATTGAAATCAAAGATATGCACACCCACGAAGTGAACATAGGCGTATAACCAAAATTCTTAATAAGAGCACCATAAATCACACCTGAAACGCCGGCACCAAGATATGTTGCAAAATCCATAACTCCACTCACAGATGCTACATTTCCCGTCTCCAGAAAATGCAAAGGATAGATGGACAAGATAGATGTATTTATCATGGATACTGCCGCATAAATAACACTCATACAAAGTACCGACGGTATAATTGTGATGCCCGGCAAACATAGTATAAATGCAGAAATAGCACTAATGAAAAATCCGATAAGAGATACTGTGTTTTCTCTGTTACGGCAAAGCTTATATACCACAGGATAAATAGTTCTGCCTATAAATCCAATAGTGGGAATCAAAAGTATATAGTAAGAAGATGTAGTAAGGTCAACACAGAATTTATCAACGATATATACCGCCATCCAAAGACTGATATTATCCTTCATAACTCCATGAAGGATTGCGGGAATTATCATCATAATGACTTCTTTTTTCTTTAAAAGTTCCCACATTAAGACATGCTTATTTTCACTATTTTCTGTCGAGGGGGAAATATGTTTTGTTGAAAAAAATACTAAAACGCCCAAAACAACTGTCAAAATTCCAGGTACAACAAAAGCAAAGCTCGTTCCGAAATTTGTAATCAGATATGTATTTATTATAATACTTAAGATGTTTCCCATAGCAACAGATGTAACCATAACGGATGTTTTCTTTTTAGCTGTTTCCTTGTTGTAAATACTTGAAACTACACACAGCACCGAACTCCATAACATCGACTGAGCATACGCATTTGTGAACCAGAGAATAAGTATTCCGATAAAAGGCGGAAAAAAACTAATGAAAATATTACTGATACCTGCAATACCAAGTCCTAAAGTCAACATAACCCAGGGAGGTGTTCTATCACTTATACCGCCGTTGATGAGTCGCCCCACTGCATATATTATAGAAAATACACTGCCCATCAAACCTATCTGTACTGCATCGATAACCCCTTCTTCTATAAGACCGGGACCTGCCACAGACAAATTAATTCTTGCAATATATATTGATGTGTATGCAATATAGACTATAAAAAATATAATTCTTTGATATTTATTTTGCATTTGATTTTTCCCCCGTTAAACATATTCGACATCATTATTATATAGGATATAATGTTTATATTCAAATCTTTTTCAGCAACTGTTCATGTTAAGTTGGGACTGAAAATCATTTAAAAGCCTCAATTCTATACCCATCGCTTATGCTATACACTCTAAACCAATGACACCATTCATTATGTGACATTATTTTGAACGATTTTTCATTGCTGTTATCATCCGCTTTGCAATAATACCCCAAAAGTCCCATTCGATCTTTCTCGTGATACCCATATTTATTAAACACTTCCTCATAAATATAATCGTGTTTACCAATAAATACACTTATATCACTATCCGGTTTGTCATACACAGTAAACCCATTACTCAGTCCAAAATACACTGCTAAAGTTTGTGGTAAATAATTTGCTTTGTAACCATACTTCCTTAATTACTTGTAAGTTCCAGCAAAAGTAATAGTGAGATATAATAATATTACTATAAGGAATGCACGGTTTAGCTGCAGAGTTTTTTATATATTAAATTACATAAAGTTTCCGCTGTTTGTATCGTTATTCATAAAACCACCAAAATCAGTTTGAGTGATTGCCATATTTGCCATATTCATTGAATCAGTCATTGCATTGTTCATTTGCATTTGCATCTGCATATCATTCATTACCTGATTCTGCATCTGCATTTGCATATCCATTATCATTTGATTTTGCATTTGCATTTGCATATCCATCATCATCTGGTTTTGCATTTGCATCTGCATATCCAGCATCATCTGGTTTTGCATTTGCATCTGCATATCATTGTTAAGCTGCATTTGCACAATTTGGTCATTATCAGAATCAAATATAATCTCCTTCATATTTGAAATATCATTTGTGCTAAAATCCATATTCTCCATTTCAATATTTACTTTGCCTTTTATGGACTTTATCATTTTTTCATACTCAGGACCCTGCTTCATACCAAGCTGCACACTTTTATACACAACATCTATTATAGATTCTGCATTTTTGCCCTTGAAATACATAGCCCTGATTTTCTTATCATTTTTATATATTTTCATATTATCAGATAGCAGTTTGGAAATAGATTCTTTAGTAAGTTCAAGCTTATTTTCTTCAAGATAAAGCCGACAACCCTCCAAAAATAATTGTTTGTTTTTCCCTGTTATCCTGCCAAACATTCTTCTTAAAATTATTTCCATATACTCTTTGAGAAATTTTTCGAAATCAGCATTTTTTCTTCTTTTAAATGTTCTTTTCATCTTGCCTAAGCTTCCAAAAACAAGATATAAAGCCATAATAAAACCAAGCATAAGTAATACCAATGCTTCCTTGGACATACCGAGAATAAAAGGTTCTGCAAGTTCTTTTATATTATGTATCATTTTCATCATACACTAGCCCCTCCTTTATTCTATTCCCAGTGCACGGAGTACACGGTCACTTTTTCTATCCATTTTATTTTTGTAATTCTCAACCCTTGTAGTTTTTTGGACCATACTGATAAATTTATCATATCCCTTTGTTATATCTGTAACATAAAAACCACAATCCGCACCATTAACACTGCCCTTTTCAAAGGCTTTAACTATAATTCCTCTGTTTTTTCCTCTTTCTTTAGAGAGCATGCTCAAAATTACATTAATATCCTTGCAAAAATCAGCACACACTTTTCCGTTCTTATACCATTTGCCATTTTTGTATTCGTAGTCGCCTTCATCCACCAATAATCTTACAACAACAAGTCCATCTCTACCAAGTATAATAAATTTTTGAGGGCCCAAACAACAAGAAGTGTAACCCATATCATATATCTTTTCCCATGCAGGTTCAAAAGCAGGCCCATCAGCTATGTAATTTATCTTTACAGGCTGATTAAGAGCCTTTGCACCTCTTTGCATTATCCTATACATAGCATTAGAAAACTTAACGATACGCCTTGCTTCGTATATATTCATAAGAATAAATTTCCTGGCACGAGTATTATCTCTCGTTTTTATATCATTTTCAAAAAACCTTTTAAGTGAAGTTGTGCCGAGATATATACATAATGAAAGCAATACTATCTTGCCGAATAAAGGTATTTGGGATACAAAAATTATTGCCGCACCTAGTATTGCAACTCCTAATGACCATTCTATTACAGTCATTGAGGACGGCTTGCCCAAAAACTTATGAATGCTCCCCCATACAATTGCAAGAACAATAGTATCCACCCACAAAAGCATACTGGGTTCAGCATCGACAATTTGCCGTACAATTATTACTAATATCAATGATGGTATTATTCTTAATATAATCGATTTCATTACTATCCCTCCGTGTATGTATCCACTTTTTTATACAAATTTAGATGCAAGGTTTTTGCGCTAGTCTACAATTATCAATGCCATAAACTCAAGAGGGTCATGTCCGATGTTTTTAATGCTGTGGCCCTGACCGCTTGTTGTATTTGTATAATCTCCCCCATGAAGTGTCGTAATTTTCCCATTGTCGTTGTATTCGGCTGTTCCGCTTAGTATATAAAAGCTCTCGCTTTCATCGGTATGAGTATGATAACTAACCTCTGCACCTATACCCAAAACCACCTTTGCATACATTCGTACATCGCCGACCTTGTTATTTGCATTAATAACCTTGTCAAATTGTGCAATTCCATTTTCAGAAGATACCTTTTTAATAATTTCTCTTTCATTGGCAAATTGATTTGCTTCTTTTATTCTTTGACTTCGCCAATTTGAAACGCCAAACTTTTTAATCTTGCCTTCTTTTATAAAATCATTGAGCATAGTAATTATTTCTTCCACCGACTTCTCTTCATCATCTTTATGAAGCCAATAAAAATCTATAGTTTCTACACCCAGTGCTTTCAAACTATTTTCTAAATCAAGTCGGATATCCCTTTCATTAATGCGAGATGCTTCTCCTGCATCTTGTTCGTAATACCCTCATTTCGTGGAAATAAGCATTTCTGTTGCTTTCCTATCCTTTATCCATTGTCCGACAATTTTTCTACTTTTCCACCAAAATAATATCTTGCAGTATCTATATGTGTTCCACCCAACTCATGAAAACGATCCATTAACAAACATGCATCTTCTCGCGAAATTCCATCTCCGAAATATGTCGAACCAAGAACGATTTTCGAACTTTTCTTTCCAAAACAATCTGAGTATTTCATATTTTGTTCTCCTTTTATCTTTCTGTTTTTAGGGTAATGCCATCTCCCTGTGTCAGCAATATTCAATAACTTTCTGCATTCATACCATAACAATGTTACAAAAGATGTTTGTCTCTTTTATCGCAACATCTACTAACCGCCAACTAAAAGCACAAAATCGTTATCAAAGATAATCTTTTTTGCTGTTTGCAATAAATCTCTGCAAACTTCTTTTTAGATAAGGTTTTCAAGACATTCTATGTGGTAAGACCTGATTAAATAGCTTTTATAACAGGGACCAACAAAGAAACAAAGCCAGCGAATTAAACCGCTGGCTAGCAACAAAACTTTATAAACTTATATTTAAATTTTATCCCCATGCATCGGTTATCATTTCCATTACATCGTCATACTCAAGATGCTGAAGTTGCATATCATTGCCGTTTTCGTCAAGAATATTTAGGGTATCACTAATTTTGCAAAGACTTGTGGCAAAGGCCTCTTTGGTATCATCCATAACATGAATCCTGAAAATAACTCTATCAAGCGAGCTTGTTGAAGAAATCTCATCTCCAACAAATTTAAACTGACGATTCTGAAGAACCTGTGGCATACTATTTACTTCGTCAAGACCTTCTATCTTTGAAATTTTTCCTGACTTAAGCGGTATATAATAATTGCAGCAATATTTGCTGAATTTGTAGTTATCTTGTTCTTTTGCATTATACATTGTCATTTTCCCTGTCAATGCAAATTCTATCATTAATTCAAGCGAGCTTATTCCATTTAATTTCTCTGCAAATATATAGAACTGCTCTCCACCCATCCTTAACCCAGACTCGTGAAAATAGAGTTTGCCATTATCTTCAAATCCTTGGAACATAAGATTTCCGTACTTTATGCCTAAAGCATTGATCATCTTTACCACAGCAGGTTCTGCTTCGCATTTATATTCATCAATAAATTTAGGAGAAAACATGTGGAATAAACAAGATGCAGCCTTTGTTTTTTCGGCACTTATTTTATATTTCAGGAAAGATGAAGACAAGCTACAGTAACCATCCTGGATTGTATAGTGAATAAATATTTCATTTTCGCTATCCATATATTTTTCGCATACAATCTTTTTGCTTTTTGAATCTTCATACAAATATTTGTAGTGAGAAATCAATTCCTGCTCGTTGTTGCATTTCATGATTCCACGCCCACCACTACCGTCAGCAGGCTTAACCATTACAGGGTATTTGATTTTATCTAAATCTTCTCTTTTGAAATTGATATCAACCTTAAAAACTTGTGGTGTGGGAACTTCATACTCAATACATTTTTCTTTAAAACGGTTTTTGTCATTTGACAAAATATCAAACTGCTCTACAGTGCCACAGCATGGCAAACCTGCTTTTTCGCATATTTCAGCATAAAAAGGAAGATGCGAATCTGTCCAACCAACAAA
>JAZNCG010000052.1:0-6239 GCA_045587405.1 Ructibacterium sp.
TCAATTTTATTAATCTTCTTTTTACGCACTTTTACAAAGTCTGCTTTGTTTTTTCAACATATTTTATAACGGGTAATCATAAAATATATATATACTTATTTTATGGGAGGAAAAGAAATGATTATTCATATAGTTGAAAAAGGGGATACTGTTTTTTCGCTAAGCCAAAAATATAAAGTTAATATAGATAATATAATGGCAGATAATGGTCTTGTTCAAAATTATCCGTTAGTTATCGGTCAAGCCTTAGTTATACAGATACCTAAAATAACACATACAGTTTCAGCAGGAGAAAGTATATATTCTATTGCAAATAAATATAATTTATCTGTCAAACAACTTTTCAGAAACAATATACAACTCAATGGAAGTTCAGCGTTAAAAACAGGTCAAGAATTGGTTATTTCCTACGATAATCCTCCAAAACAAAAAACATTTATCACCAACAGTTACGCCTACCCAAACATATCACCCCGTTTACTCAATTCTCAGTTGCCTTATCTTTCATACTTTACTCCTTTTACTTATGGAATAACTGCATCTTCCGAATTGGTAGATCTCAATGACACAGCCTTAATATCCGCCGCAGAAAGCGCATCAACCATCCCTATTATGCATCTATCCACTCTGACCGAAGACGGAAACTTCAGCAACTCAAGGGCAAGCAATATATTTAACAACCCAGACAGAGAGGAAAACTTGATAAATCTCATTATTAAAACAATGCAAGAAAAAGGATATAAGGGTTTAGATGTGGATTTTGAATTTATTTTTCCTGAAGAAAAATACGATTATATAAATTTTTTACAAAACCTGCGTCTTAAATTGAACCCCATGGGCTATCCTCTTTTTTCCGCTCTTGCCCCTAAAACCTCAGATATGCAAAGAGGCATTTTATATGAAGGCCACGATTATTCAGGAATAGGTTCTGCTGTAAACGGGGTTTTGCTTATGACCTACGAATGGGGGTATACTTACAGCGCCCCAATGGCGGTTGCACCGATAGAAAGTGTCAGGAGAGTTGTAGAATATGCCGTTACCAGAGTTTCCAGAAATAAGCTATTTCTCGGAATTCCGACTTATGGATACAACTGGACTCTGCCCTATAAAGTTGGAAATCCCGGTGCTCCATCCCTTTCACCCGTTGATGCAATTTCTTTAGCCGCAAGATACAACGCAACCATAAACTATGATACAACCGCTCAGGCGCCATGGTTTAATTATACAGACGATGATGGCAAACTCCACGAGGTATGGTTTGAGGACCCACGAAGTATAAAAGCTAAACTTAAACTTACAGAAGACTTTGGGCTAATAGGTTTGGGCTATTGGAACTTGATGCGTGATTTTCCGCAAAACTGGATTGTTTTAAACAGTCTATATAACATAAATGACAATCCAAACTTTTTATAAAACATAATTTTTCATATTTTGAATTTTTTTGCAAAAAAGTCTTGACATTTTTATTTTTAGGTGATAGAATCACAGTTAATAATAAAAGTGATGACCAAAAACAAGTAAAAGTTGTTGGAACCTGGAGAGAGCTGTCGGGTGGTGCGAGACAGAGGGGAAACCTCTTTGAATACATTTTGCGAGCTGCGTACCGAAATCACAGTAGGCTACGACGGGAGTGCCCGTTACAGCACAGGAGTATAAGTGTTCACCGACGCCGTACTCCATAAGGTTATCTTTGCGAAAGGATGACAAATTGAGGTGGTACCGCGGGTTATTACTCGTCCTCAAAGTATACTTGAGGACGAGTTTTTTGTTTGTCCTCAAAAAAATAGAAAGGATTGATGTATATGTTTTCAAAAATTTTTCTGTTAGTTCTCTTCTTCGCTGTGATGGTAATTGTCGGTGTTTACTGTCGCAAACACGCAACCGATGTTAACGGTTTCGTGCTCGGCAGTCGCTCCGTAGGTCCCTGGCTTACAGCCTTTGCTTATGGAACATCTTATTTTTCTGCTGTAATCTTCGTAGGTTATGCAGGTCAGTTCGGTTGGAAATTCGGTCTTGCTTCAACCTGGATTGGCATTGGTAATGCAATTTTGGGTTCTCTTCTTGCCTGGATTATTTTGGGCAGACGCACACGCCTTATGTCGCAACACTTGGACAGCGCGACAATGCCTGAATTTTTCGGCAAACGCTATGAAAGTAACGCTTTAAAAATCGGGGCTTCTATCATCGTTTTCATATTCCTTATTCCTTATACTGCATCTTTGTATAATGGTTTGTCGAGGCTTTTTGCTATGGCATTTAATATAGATTATGTATACTGCATAATCACTATGGCTATTCTTACGGGAATATATGTTATTGCAGGCGGATATATAGCAACAGCTATAAACGACTTTATACAGGGTGTTATTATGATAGGCGGAATAATAGCTGTTATTGCTGCTGTTTTATCTCAGAACGGCGGTTTTATGGGAGCTATTGACGGCTTAGCACGGATTGAAGACCCATCTGTTACAAATACTCCGGGAGCTTTTGCGTCATTCTTTGGTCCCGACCCATTTGGTCTTTTGATAGTTATTCTCTTAACATCCTTGGGAACATGGGGGCTTCCTCAAATGGTTCAGAAGTTTTATGCAATCAAAAGCGAAAAGGACATCAGCAAGGGCACAATTATATCTACGGTTTTCGCAGTTATTGTTGCAGGCGGTTGTTATTTTCTCGGTGGTTTCGGCAGATTATTCTCCGATAAAATCGACATTGTTGCAAATGGCTTTGATTCAATTATTCCTACAATGCTCTCAAACTTACCTGATATTTTAATTGGAGTTGTAGTGGTATTGGTTCTCTCTGCATCTATGTCTACTCTTTCGTCCTTGGTTCTTGCCTCAAGCTCAACCTTAACTCTGGATTTAATTTCAGGTGGAATTGTTAAAAATATGAGTGATAAAGCAAAGGTTTTAACAATGCGTATTCTGATTGTTGTATTTATCCTTATATCCGTTGTTATTGCAGCTATTCAGGCAAACAGCAAGGTTACATTTATAGCTCAACTTATGGGTATATCCTGGGGAGCTTTAGCAGGTGCTTTTCTTGCTCCGTTTCTGTATGGTTTGTACTGGAAAAAAGCCTCAAAGGCCTCCGTTTGGTGTTGCTTTATCTTCGGAACAGGGTTTATGGTTTGGAATTTAGTTTGTACAATGGCAAAAATTCCTCTTCCTGCACTCCTTGTTTCTCCGTTGAATTGCGGTGTCTTTGCAATGCTTGGAGGATTGATAATAGTTCCTCTTGTGAGTTTATTTACCAAAAAACAGCCGATGGATAAAATGAATGATATCTTCTCTTGCTACAGCAAGAAGGTTGTGGTTGATTCAAAAAAATCCTTAGGTGATTAATATTAATTTTAAGGGGAGGGCAAGAATTCTTGCCCTCCCCTCTACATTATTTTTTATGATTTGTTATTGAATATCAAGCCTTACCATTTTTTGATGGTACTTTTTTGCTCTTTAACATTTCTCCTTTCTTCTATTTAATTCCTATTTGATAACTTATTAATACATTGTGTATTTTTTCAAAAACAAGTCCCAAAATAAACCAAAGTGGAGCGTAATCTATGCGTATAATTCCTAATATCGATGTAGGTCCGTAATAATGCCATGCTTCAACTCCAATTAATTTAAGCGCAAGGCCGCTAATCATCTCTATGGCAAATATCAAAAACATCCATATAATACCGCGGAAAAGCCAATTAAACTCTGCAATTTTATAATGTATTGGTTCTAAAACAAACACAGCAGTTCCGTATATAAAAAACATCCATATTGAAGTATGCCCAATCAAATCCTTAGAACCGCTTGCAAGAGAGTTTAAGCCTGTCCAGATAATTTCCACATTCCAACCTAAAAATCCATAAATAATATATCTTGTCAACATATTACTTATTATGCTAATTCTTCTTCCTTTTATTCGGCAAAAATCATATTTAAAAATTTTTAATTTTTTTTTAAAAAAAGCTTGCATTTTATATTTCTCTGTGATATAATACCATTTGTTCGTGTTTGGGGAACATATGCCGCTGTGGTGAAATTGGCAGACGCAACGGACTCAAAATCCGTCGAGGGCGACCTCGTGCCGGTTCGACTCCGGCCAGCGGCACCAAAAAAACCTGTTGATGTATATCGACAG
The DNA here is from genome assembly GCA_045587405.1 of Ructibacterium sp. Classification (GTDB taxonomy): domain Bacteria; phylum Bacillota; class Clostridia; order Monoglobales; family Monoglobaceae; genus Ructibacterium. The sequence goes on from JAZNCG010000052.1 coordinate 4,141, forward strand.
GTTTTTTGTTATTCTCTAACAGGTTGCGCTCTACGGTTTTTATTCCGCATACACTTTTGCCCTCCTCTCTTTTGCCCTCCTCTCTAAGGGAGGCATCATAAAGAATATTCCGTAGCGTTTTGCGTAACAATTATTACTGTAAATTAAGGCGAAGAATCTTAGTATATTTTCTAATCTGAATATTACACTAAAAGTTCATAATTTATCTATTGATTATTCTCTTTTTCTATTATATAATAGAAAAAAATAGGTAAGTTTTGATGTTATACATCGATAAATCAACCTCAGTGCCTATTGCTATTTAACAGAATGGTAATTATTAAATTATGAAATATACTAATATAAAATATGGAAAATTCATTGAACGCCCAAATCGATTTATTGCATATGTGGAAATCGACGGAAAAATTGAAGTTTGTCATGTTAAAAATACAGGCAGATGTAAAGAGCTTTTAGTAAAAGATTCAAAAGTTATAATTCAATATTGTAACAGCGAAACAAGAAAAACCAATTATGATTTAATTGCCGTTTACAAAGGCAACAAACTTATTAATATGGATAGTCAGGCGCCAAACAAGGTTTTTTCCCAATGGGCTGAAGATTATTTTAAACCCGATTTATTAAAGGCTGAATCTAAATATGGCAACTCCAGGTTCGACTTTTATATGGAAAAAGGAAGCCAAAAGATATATATCGAAGTCAAAGGTGTTACCCTTGAACAAGATGGTGTTGTTAGCTTTCCCGATGCACCTACAGAAAGAGGGGTTAAGCATATTTACGAACTTTGCAAATGTATAGATGAAGGGTACGATGCATATATATTTTTTATTGTGCAGATGGAGAATGTTAAATTTTTTAAACCTAACAGGATAAATCATCCCGAATTTGCTGATGCTCTTCTATATGCCTCCGAAAAAGGCGTTAAAATTAAATGTTTAGATTGCAAAGTTTCTGAAGATGAGCTTGTTTGTAATAATTTTATTGATGTTAATTTATGCTAAAAAACATAGATTGGAGATTTTTATGAGAATTTTATTTATGGGTACTCCCGATTTTGCAGTACCATGCTTGGAAACTATATATAATATGGGGCATCAGGTTGTTGGAGTTGTAACCCAACCCGACAAACCCAAAGGCAGAGGTCATAAACTTCTTCCTCCACCAGTTAAAGAGTTAGCTCTTAAAAATGGGGCAGAAATTTTCCAGCCTCAAAGTTTAAAAAATGAAGCTTTTCTTGAGGATTTGAAACGCATTGATCCTGAGTTAATTGTCGTTGTTGCATATGGCAAAATTTTACCTAAATATATTCTCAATTATCCTGCCTATGGATGCATAAATGTACACGCATCATTACTTCCTAAATACAGAGGTGCAGCACCAATACAATGGTCAGTTATCAATGATAATAAAACAACAAACATTACCACAATGTATATGGAAAAAGGCCTTGACACAGGAGATATGATATTAAAATCCGAAACCAAGATTGGTGCAAACGAAACTTATGGTGAACTGCATGACAGATTAGCCCAAATGGGAGCCTCGCTTCTTAAAACTACAATCGAAAAAATTCAACTTGGAGATGCACCTCGTGAAAAACAGAACAATGAGTTGTCTTGCTATGCCCCGATGATTTCAAAAGAAACAGGTCATATTGATTGGAATAAATCAGCTAAAGAAATTTTAAATCTTATACGGGGTACAAATCCTTGGCCTATGGCATATTCAATCTACGAAGAAATGCCTATGAAGATTATTTCTGCGAAAATTGCAGATACTATTGAAGGAAATCCCGGGGATATTATTTCTGTTGACAAAAAAGGAATTTTGGTTGCTTGTAACAATGGTTCTGTTCTGGTAACAGAAATACAAATTCAAGGCGGAAAAAGAATGGCTGTTTCCAGCTATCTTAACGGACACGAAATTAAACTTACTACATTACTCTAAACAAAGAAAGGACTAAGAATTTATGTTTTTTTATTACGATTGGACTATAATACTTTTATTGCCTGCCCTTATCCTATCTCTTTGGGCGCAGACAAATGTAAATGGAACATTTAATAAATATTCAAAGGTTTATAAGTCGGATCGTAGCCATG
>JAZNCG010000053.1:0-2589 GCA_045587405.1 Ructibacterium sp.
CTTGATGTGAACATTCTGTAAGGCTCATCCACACCTTTTGTAACCAAATCATCAATAAGCACTCCGATATAGGCCTGATCCCTTTTGAGAATGAAAGGCTCCTTTCCTTCGCAGGAGAGTGCAGCATTTATTCCAGCTATCAAACCTTGCGCAGCTGCCTCTTCGTAACCTGTTGTTCCATTCACTTGGCCGGCCATATATAAACCAGACAAATGCTTGCATTCTAAAGTATGTTTGAGTTGTGTAGGTGGGAAGTAATCATATTCTACTGCGTATGCAGGCCGGTAAATCTCTACACCTTCCATACCTTTAATATTTCTCAAAGCCTCCATTTGAACCTTGAACGGAAGAGAGGACGAGAATCCCTGGAGATAATATTCGTAGGTGTTCCATCCTTCAGGTTCAAGAAAAAGCTGATGGCTGTCTTTACCCTCAAATGTCCTTAGTTTGTCTTCTATGCTGGGACAATATCTTGGGCCTATTCCATGAATCTTGCCTGAGAAAAGCGGCGAGTCTTTGAACCCTCCTTTCAATATGTCATGAACTGTGGAATTAGTATGAACCATGTAACAACTCATCTGTTCTACTCCATTTTGAATTGGTGAAGGAACATTTAAGAAAGTAAACCTGGCAGGAACTGAATCACCCGGTTGTCTCTCAAGTTTGTTAAAATCAATGGAGCGGGCATCAATTCTGGGAGGTGTTCCGGTTTTCATTCTTCCGCTCTCCATTCCTAAAGAGACAAGCTGTTCTGTTACTCCATAAGAAGAGAGTTCTCCTACCCTCCCCCCTTCTGTAGTCTCTTTTCCAATGAATAATTTGCCGTTTAGAAAAGTCCCGGCCGTAATGATTACTTTGGAGGCTGTAAATACTGCACCCAAAACGGTTGAAACACCTTTAACAATCTCATTTTCAACTACTAATGAATTTACAACATCTTGCCAAATAGAGAGATTCCGCGTGTTTTCCAAAATATAGCGCCAATTGAAGGAGTAATAGACCCTGTCGCATTGGGCACGAGGGCTCCACATTGCCGGACCTTTGGATCTGTTCAACATCCTGAACTGGATAGTACTTGCATCTGTAACAAGACCTGAACATCCTCCAAGAGCATCAATCTCCCTGACAATCTGACCTTTTGCAATTCCACCTATAGCCGGGTTGCAGGACATCTGTGCAATCTTGTTCATATCCATAGTTACAAGAAGTGTCTTCTTTCCCATTTTCGCTGCCGCTGCTGCAGCTTCACATCCCGCATGTCCCGCTCCTACTACTATAATATCAAAATCCCTATTCATAAAAGATTCATTTAAGTGACATTGAATTCAATCTGATAAGTGCATCATTCTCGGCATTACGCATCTGCTCAATATCAGAATCACAATGATCGTCCAACCCGCAAAGATGAAGAATGCCATGTATGATTACTCTATGAAGCTCATCGTGAAAATCCTGTTTGTATTCTTCTGCGTTTGCTCGGACAGTGTCAATGCTGATATATAATTCACCATTAATATATCCGTTCTCAGTATAATCGAATGTAATAATGTCCGTATAGTAGTCGTGTCCCAAAAATTGGGTGTTGATTTCAAGAATGGACGGATCATCACAAAGTATGATATTGATATCTCCCAACTTGTAATTATGTGAAATCACAATCTCTTTAATCCACTTTTTAAGAAGAAGTTTGTCCTTTAAAGTAAATTTGATGTCCTTATTGAAAAATCTGATCATAAAATATGCTTATGTTAACAAAGTTTAATAACTTTGCTATGTTTTAGCGGCAAAGTTAGAACTTAGAAATCAAATATAAAACCTTTAAAATAATTATTATGGCTAAAGTAAGTGTTATTGGCGCCGGTAACGTTGGTGCCACTTGTGCAAATGCAATGCTGCACATGAAATTCTGCTCTGAGATAGTACTATTAGATATTAAAGAGGGTGTATCAGAGGGTAAGGCAATGGATATGATGCAGACTGCAAACCTTTACAAATTTGATACTAAAGTAACTGGTGTAACCAATGACTACAAAGCAACAGCAAATTCAGATGTAGTTGTTGTAACTTCAGGTCTCCCAAGAAAACCTGGTATGACCAGAGAGGAACTTATTGGCGTTAACGCAGGTATCGTAAGCAGCGTTGTTGAGAATGTTCTCAAATACTCTCCAAAAGCTATCCTTATAATTGTTTCAAACCCAATGGATCCAATGACATATCTTACTCTAAAGAAAACAGGCCTTCCTAAGAACAGAGTTATAGGTATGGGCGGTATCCTTGACAGCAGCCGCTTCCAGTATTTCTTGAGCAAAGCTCTTAAAGCTCCTGCAAGCGATATAGAGGGTATGGTTATCGGTGGCCACGGCGATACAACTATGATTCCTCTAATCAGATTCGCAAACTACAGAGGTATTCCTGTTAAAGAACTTCTTTCGAAGAAAGCAGCTGAGCAGGTTGTTGCTGACACTATGGTTGGCGGTGCTACTCTTACAAAACTTTTGGGAACATCTGCATGGTATGCTCCAGGTGCATCTGCAGCAGTTCTTGTTAAAGCAATTGTTATGGATGAGAAGAAAGTATATCCTTGCTGCG
>JAZNCG010000054.1:0-5038 GCA_045587405.1 Ructibacterium sp.
CCCAGACACTTTCAGGACCATATTCAACTATCTCTTCTACCGGATTCGCAAGAATTGTTTCACGAACAATTTCTCTTCAAACCTCTACTCCGTCTTGATACTGAACTTTATATTCATATTCAAGAACACCTTTTTTACCCGCCTGAACAACTTTTCTTTCTCCTGCTGCCAAGTCAGGGTTTTCAATTTCTTGGGTATTGTACGCAATATCCTCGTGAACAAACACATTGTGATTATCATAAAGAGTAACCTTTATTGTGCTTCCATTTTCAACAGTTGTTTCCAAAGACGGCTCTACGCTATCTCCGGCATCAACCTTGATTCCGAGTTCATGCAAAATGTCTTCAACTTTTGACTTAGTTGTACGATGCTGCTTTGTTTCTCCCATGTAGGCAACATTTACATCCATAGAGCGATAAATCTCAATAACCGCATCATTGGAAACTTCATCAGTTAATAAGTAATTAACCTCGTCGCCTTCGTTTAAAACAATACCCTGTTTGGAGAGAATTTTGCCAACATTCGTATCGGTTGTAGTTACGCTAACCGGTACGCTACCTTCAACAGCAATTGTTACTCTGTTCTGGAGAGGAAAGGTGAAGTTACCACAAGTTACTACCACCATAGCCGCCGTCAAAACCAAAGCCACATTTCTTTTTGCTGATAAGGAAAGATTGGAAATTCTTCCTCTCAGTTTTTTTAACATCAAATCACCTCGTAATAAATTTTGACCTGAAATTGGAAATTTCTGGTACTTGCTACTACTCTGCCATTATAACCTTTATTTTTTTTTTAGTCAAATTCTTAAAATTCCATTTCCTCAATCTATCCCAACTGAACTACTTTTATTTTTGAAAATTTGCAATTTTTATTCAAAAAGGTCTCGTTTTCTCTCGTTTTCTTTCATTTTTACCCCATTTGGAAAAATTTGTAAGTAATTTTGGTTATTGTGCAATATAAAATTATCTGTTATACTATAAGAGCAAGAAAATATAAAACCTTTTTATTTTTTACAACTATATTACAAAAAATGATTTTGCAGGTTGTTTTGTCTATTCCATCAAGGTTTTATAGAAATTTCTTTTTTCAAAAATTACGCAAAAGTTTCTTTTGTGAATTTTGCACAAAAGAGGCGTGGTTTTTTTATTAAAACCTATCACGGAGGATATTTATGTGAAAAATTCAAATTTAAACCCTGATGAACGAATAGATGATTTACAACTAAACGGAATGCGTTTAATACAAAACCCCAACTGGTTTTGCTTTGGTGTTGATGCTGTTTTATTGGCAGATTTTGCATCTAAAAACATCAAAAAAGACAGTTATGTTTTGGATATGTGTTCCGGAAATGGAATAATTCCCATTCTTTTAAGCCAAAAAAGTAAAGCAAAAAAGATAACCGGTTTAGAAATTCAAAAACCTGTGGCAGAAATGGCACAACGCTCTGTTATTTTAAACTCTTTAGAGGATAAAATTGATATGCTCTGTGGAGATTTAAAAGATAGTGAAAAACTTTTTGGCAGGAGTTTCTTCCAATATATTACATGCAATCCGCCCTACAAAGAATTTGGTGGCGGTCTTGTAAATCAAACTGACTTTTCGACCCTTGCCAGGCACGAAATATTATGTTCTCTTGAAGATATAGTACGAGTTTCTTCTATTATATTGGAGCCTCAAGGAAAGCTGTGTATGATACACCGCCCCGAACGGTTAGTTGATATTATATATATAATGAAGAAATACAACCTTGAACCAAAAAGATTGCGTTTTGTTCATCCTTATCCCAACAAAACAGCCACTATGATATTGATTGAAGGAGTCCGCCAAGGAAAACCCAAGCTTTTTCTGGACCCTCCACTATATATATACAAAGAACCAAATATTTATTCCGACGAAATTAATCAAATATATGGCAGAGAGGAGAAAAAACAATGAATGGAAAGCTATATCTATGCCCTACCCCTATCGGCAACTTAGGAGATATTACCCTTAGAACTCTTAAAATATTAAAATCTGTAGATTTAATTGCCGCAGAAGACACAAGGGTCAGCAAGAAACTGTTAAACCATTTTGAAATAAGCGCGCCAATAACAAGCTATTACGAGCATAACAAGCGAGAAAAAGGCAGCTATCTCCTCGAAAAGCTTCAAAATGGTCTTAACATAGCTGTAATTACAGATGCAGGAATGCCCGGAATATCCGATCCCGGAGAGGACCTTGTTAATCTTTGCATAAAAGAAGATATTCCCGTTGAGGTTTTGCCCGGTCCTTGCGCCTTTGCCACCGCTCTTGTAGGTTCGGGCTTGCCTACAGGCAGATTTGCATTTGAAGGCTTTTTAACTACAAATAAGAAAAACAGAATAGAACATCTTAATTCAATCAAAGAAGATGCCAGAACCTTAATCTTCTATGAAGCTCCACATAAACTAATTTCTACATTAAAAGATATGCTTGAGATTTTAGGCAACCGAAAAATCACTCTTGCAAGGGAACTAACAAAAAAATTTGAGGAGTATAAACGCACAACAATTTCCGATGCCCTATATTATTATGAAGAAACTCCTCCCAAAGGCGAATTTGTCCTCATCGTTTCCGGGGCTGACCCTACGGACTTAGAACATATTCGTCTTGAAAATCTCCCTTCAGCACAGGAGCTTATTGAAAAATATTCCAAAGAGGGAATGCGTGCTAAAGAACTGACAAAAAAAGTCGCTGACGAGTTAAAACAACCTCGCCGCGACATATATGATTTATATTTAACTATGAAAGAAAATCTTTGAAAAAGTTGCAGTATGCCATTCCAATTTATTTTTATTATGATACAATAACCATAGTTAATTTGTTTCGAGGAGGCAATTTACTATGGTTAAAATTACATTTATGGGTGCAGGAAGCAGTATTTTTGCAAAAAATATTCTCGGCTACACTATGCTATTCGACATCTTTCACAAGTGCGAAATCGCACTTTATGACATCTACAAAAACAGATTGGAAGAATCCGAGCTTTTAATTAACACCCTTAATAGAAACTGTAACGGAAACAGCAAAAGGCTTTTTCAATATATACCACTCTTTCTATCTTGAATCCTTAGATACATTCTTTAAAATGAAGATGCTTGCAACAAAGCAAATAACAACAAAAACTATAAGGACCATCCAGGCAGACATCATATTCTTAGTTGTGAATTCATAAACTTCTTTAAAATTCTCAATCTGCATTATCTGTCCGTTTACATCCACCTCTGTTTTAAGACTGTTCAAATTAGCAATCGTTCCAAAAGATGAGATGGACCATCTGCTGACTGTTAAATAAGCAATTTTTTCTGTAACCCCTTTTAATTCAAAGAGAATTCCCGAAAACAACAGCTGAATTATCAACAAAAATGGTGCATAAGTCATAGCTTTATCGCTATTTTTGGATATTGCAGATACAATCAAACCAATTGCCGAAGATGAGAAAATCGTCAATATCATTGTAATTAACATCTGCCCAAAAGGACTGCTGGTTTCTACTCCCTCGCTTGGCTTGCCTACAACTGCTATAAAAATTCCAAGCATAATTAGTGCCTGTATAAAGCTCAGCAAAAATTGTACAACAAACTTAGACAGAACATATGCGCCCAATCTCAGATTTGCCATATACTCTCGTTTTAGTATAGTTCTTTCTTTACAAATTTCCTGTATCGAATTAAATAATCCTACCCAAATACCTGCACAAGTCATAGCAAACAGAATAGATTGTGTTGAATTAAACAAACTAAACACATCGTCATTTGCCACAAGTCCTAAAAGAAACGCAATTATTATAGGTTGTAAAAATACCATTATAAGCTTTTGCATATCATTTTTAATCAAAGTTAAGTATCTGGCAGACAAAACACCAAACTGCCTCAAGAAAGATGCATCCTTTGTCGGATTTGGTTGCTTATTCATAGAAAATCTTTGGCTTTTGGACCCCGCTCCATACTCCATTATATATTTGTTTGACCAAAAATCAACATCTTTCGCAGATTGTGCCTTATTATATATTTCTGTCAAATTGCTAACACCGAAGAACCTCTTACACTCCTCAGGAGAGCCATAAAAACAAATTTTTCCGCCTCTTCCCATAAATAAAATTTTATCACACAGGTGCAGATTCTGGGTTGTATGAGTCACCATTACAATAGTTTTTCCCTTTTGTTTGGCAAGTCCATTCAGGCTCTTCATCAAGCTCTCTTCTGTTCCGGGGTCCAATCCCGATGTTGGTTCATCAAGAAAGAATAAACCGGGGTCTGCCAAAAGCTCGACCGCAATACTTGCACGCTTTTTCTGGCCACCACTTAAAGAACGAATAAACTTATCCCTATGCTCTTCAAGCTCAACCATTTTGAGGACTTCATTAATCCTCTCTTTTCTCTCTGCATCGCTGACATCCTCTGCCATCCTCATCTTTGCTGAATACTCAAGCATTTTTTGTAATGATAAATTCTCGTATATAATATCCTGCTGGGGAACATACCCAATTATATTCTTTAGTATTTGATAGTTTTTATAAAGGTTGGTGCCATTTACATAAACATTTCCGTTTGTAGCATGTTCAAATCCGCTCATAGCATTCATAACAGTTGATTTTCCCGCTCCGCTACCGCCAATTATAGCTACAAACTCGTTAGGCTCAACCGTTAAATTAACATCTTGTAAAATCAGTTTCTTCTGGCCCTTAACTGTTACCTCGCGGAATATATCCTGCATAATAACACGGGTTCCGCCTATATTTATTTTATATATAATCATTCCCGAGGTGAAAAAAAGCATAGAATTTGCTATCATTATAATATCTTTTTCGTGAATCTGAGTTCTGCCATTTACTCTTTGTCCATTCACAAAAACACCATTGGCACTATTATAGTCCTCAATAAATGTAATCCCATCACAATTAACAAGCGCTGCATGATGTCTAGAAACATTAACCCCTGATAAACAAATAGTATTATCCGTACTTCTTCCTATTGTACATTTGGGCATATCCCCAAGTCGGATCGTAGCCATGTCGTTC
>JAZNCG010000055.1:0-6380 GCA_045587405.1 Ructibacterium sp.
GTGTATTCCATTCTTATTCCGAGGTGATCTAAAAGTCGTTTAGTAACATGAGTAATTTTTTCACCATCTTTATACGGAACTTTGGTAGCTTTTATAATAGTTCCCAAAGCTTTTGGATATTTCAGTCCCGATTCTCCTTTAACACGAACACCATTATCGGTAAAGCTTATAGTTACATAGCCTGCAATTTCGGATGCACTAAGACCGAACTCATCATCCGAATCGGGAGTGTCTTGTGAACCACCCTGAGAAGGTCTCTTTGTTACGGTAAGAGTAATTGTATGCTGTGCAGTTTCTTTTCCGTCGGTTGCAGTAAAGAGCAAAGTATATGTGCCTACACCGTTTGGAGTAAATTTATAGTCAAGCGGTGCATTTACCGCTTCTGCGCCGTTTACAGAAACCGTAAAGGTCATTGTATCGCCATCGGCATCTACAAAGAGAGTATCAGGATTGATTGCAAAGTTCTGATCGTTATATATTTCTTTTTCAGAAACTGCATCTTTGCGAACAATAGGTGCATTGTTAGGCGCCGATGTGTCACCAACAGATACTGTAATCTCTGGAAGAATACTGCGTGTATGGTATGTAGTTGAGCTGCCACGAGTTGTACAACCATTATCAGGAATATTTCTGTGGCTGTCACCACCATTCACAAATTCGGTAAGTCCTATAACACCCAAACCTATATATCCGTCACACAAGGTGACATCCTTGCCGTCATCAGGCATTACAACTTCAATGCAATTGGCTGTGGTAATGAAATTATACTGTGCACCATTTCCGTAGATAGCCACTTCGTTACAAGTATAATTTAAGTGCAGACTATTATATCCTTCATAATTTCCTGCATATCCCGGATTGTAGTTTCCTGCCATTTTGGGGATAGGATTATGCAGACCATTTAAGTAGACACGTATGGTTTCGCCTGCTTCTACAATGCCGTTATCATTACTTTTTCCCTCAACTTCTGCAAATTTTACTGTTACCTTATCACCACGAACAACCTGATATGCAGTTCCGTTTGCAGTCTTTACTTTGATAATGTTGTTACCCTGAATAATCTCAGCATTATAAACAGCATCTTCACCTGCAAGATTTATCCAAGTTGCACCCTTGTCATGACTTACTGATACTTCTGTAATCTCAGAAGAAGCAGTAGGTATGAGTGTAAGATTTCCGCTGTTTCCAAGGAAATACAAGGTGTCAAATTCTGAATCCCAATCTTTTTTCTTGTTAGGATTATATGTAATATTTTCAGAACCGGAGGTTCCGATACTTGCAAAGCTATCTATTCCGAATTTGACAGATGTATCATCATTTTCGCCCACCTGAACAATTAAAAGACCTGTGCGGTTAGGATCGGATGCACCGTAAACGCCATCATAAGAGCCACCACTTATCTGAATGGCATCATAGGTTACTTCAATGATTGCAATACCTTCTTTCAAGGCAGTAAGTGTCATCCAATCGCCCTCACCTGCAGAAGGAGAATCTTTTTTTGCAAAACTTACAACATCATTTCCTACAAGGACTGTATAAGTAAAGTCGGGAGTAATAATGTAGTTGTTGTAGCTGATAGGAATGATTTCCCATGCACGATAAGCCTTAAGGGTTTTACTCTGTCCAACTGTCAGGTTTATGTGATTGCGACTATTACCGTTTAACAAGACGCTATCCTCGGTAAGAGAACTGTTTTCTTCACCCGTCATAGAGTAATCGTCTAATCTGTAGGAAGGAGCTTTATCATTATCAGTATAATTTACAACAAGATTCTGCTCACCCCATTTAAGCCAGCCTGCTTTGGTGATCTTTCCTTCCATAGAAACACGGTAAATATATGACGCACCATTTGCCTTGGTATCCGCAATGAACTGATATGTGGTAGTGCCATTATCATTTTCGATGATTATCTTTGCATCTATCTCCGTGTTGCTGTAATATTGATTGAATTTGTAAAGCTGTGCTTTAGCGCCCGTAGGCACGGTAATACTCATAGGATTTTTGATTCCAAGCATTATTGATGCGATATAGATATCCGCACCTGCTTCCATTGTCAGAGTCTTGGAAGCCGCTATTAAATCGGCATTTTGAGGTGTGGCTGTGAAAACATATTCATTTCCCACCACAAGTAGCCATCCATCACTGCCTGCTACGGCTGTGTTTCCACTATAAGTAACTTTATTCGTGCTGACAGCATCATTGTTATCGTAGTCCACTACTTTAAACTGTGTTTTTCGTAAACGTACTGTACCATCTTTTTCTGCATTAAAAGCCATTCCGCCAAAGTCTTCGGTACGAACACTTATCATTTCTGCATTTACAGGATAGTTTATTGTGTAGGCAGTCATACCGTCAGAGGATTCACCTTTAATGCTATCTAAAGCATCTCCAAGCTTATCAATGCCATCTTCAAAGCCCGAAGCAACATAAAAGACAGGAGATAGTCCATCAGGTACATATACTGTCATTGAATCTGTTTTTTCAGAGTTTTCTACTGTAAGTGTTACTGTGTAAGTGTCGGCAGAGTCATCTTTGCTGTCATTTGCTGTAAATACCAAAGTATAAGTTCCTGCAACATCTGTGGTAAATGTATAGTTTGCATCTGCCTCCACAGTTGATGCTCCATTTACACTGACCTTGTATGTAAGTAAGTCCTCATCTATATCTGTAAATAAAGGAGAAAGGTCAAGTGTATAATTTTCCCCTGCTGTGATGGTAGCATTTGCCGTAGGTGATATACCATCAGACAAAGCAGGTTTGTCGTTCTTGATTTTATATGTAAGATCAAAGATTTCGTGATTACTGCCCGTAGGTGCACTGTTAAAGTAATAGAATCTAAGGGACGCCGCACCTTTACTTAATGCAGTCTGTTTTTCTGTGAATTTATTTTTGGTCGCGGGGCTTGCACCAACCTTGTCTGTGTTGGTAGAAAGAAAAGGATAACCATCATCATTCTGTGAAAGGTTATATATTGCTTTTATCTTTCCGTCAACAGGATAGGTTTTAGGCAGGATAACAGTAATTTTTTTATTGGCATATGTCGCATCAACACTCTCAATCAAATTACCGTTTTCATCAACAAAGTAAACGTAATTAAGAGAGCCGTTGCTCGTGGTATGCCCGATATAGATACCGCTTTCAACATCTTTAACATTTACGGTAACGGTCAAGGTTTTTTCACTCCTGCCAATCTCGTTTCCGGCAGAGAAGATTAGCGTCTGTTCGCCTGCTTTGGCAGGGGTGTAAGAATATATTTTGCCGTCAACAGGTATCTCATTGTTACCGTCAATCAGATAGTACTGCTGAGCTCCGGTGAAGTAATTACTTAAATCAATTGACAGAAGGTGTCCTCTCCAGACCTCTGCGGTATCAGTATCTACGATACAAGCCGGCACTTCGGAGGGGGGGAGCTCCCGGAAGAATATGAGCGTATATGTTACAGAGCCAACGCCTGTGTTCATGTTGTTATATTTACCTGTCAGCGTCAGAATGAGCTGAGCTTCGCCCTCTTTTAGCCCGATACTGCCTGTATTCCCTGACACAGTATACTTGTTGGTCGAGGTAGTAATGCTTACGGCAGCGGTGGCATCATCGGCAGTATCATATGGTAAAATCAAGTACACGGTGGTGCCGTCCTCGTAAGCTTCGGAAACCTTCACACCTTCTACCCTGATTTCGGTAGCGGTCGCATAGTATTTGTTACTAAAGTAAGCAGCAAACCGATTATCCGTAATATCTATCACGCTATCCTCAACAGGCAGCTCTTTTTCGGGAAGAGGTGCTTTTTCCCATGTAGCCGTGATTACAAGATCGCAGGAAACATCAACCACAGTATAATTGTTGCTACTTCCCTCAAGAATCTCACCGTTAACCTTGACTACTGCTATATAGCCTGCTTTGGGAGCAATGGTAAAGCTGTAATCCTCACCCTTATACACAGTTTCTGCACCGGTAAAACCGAAATCTTCAGCATCAGGCTTAGTTATGCTGTATACTACCTTCTTGGTAATACCTTCGATGGTAATTTCTATATCTCCGGCAGCAGCAGTGACAGTATAGCAGCCGTTTATCAATGTGGCTTCCTCGCCGTTAACCTTGACTGTCATGTCCGTAGAATCATAAGCGTTATCCACAGAAACAGTGAAGGTATAGGGCTTTCCTTCCCTGACAGCTGTTCCGCCGCTGACTATAACGCCCTCAATCTCAGGCTTTATTACAGTAAAAAGCTCTCTTTCTATAACATTTTCTACGGTAACGGTTTTATCTGCGTCGAGTTGAGGAATAGTATATTTTCCGTTTTCAAGTATAACCGTCTGCCCGTCAATTTTAACGATAATATCCTCAGCCTTGTAAATAGCATCATCGACGGTAACGCTAAACTCATATGGCTCGCCGGCGTAGCTTGTGCTCTGTCCGCAAACGGTATATCCTGTACCCTCTGTTAAGGTTACTGTATAAGTGCTTTTTTTATCAATGCCGGTAACGGTAATAGCGGTGTCCTCGTTTACAGCTTCAATGATATACACTCCGTTTTCCCCGGACAGCTCGGCTCCGTTTGCTTTTACCGTCATATCAGCGGCGGTATAAGCATTATCTATGGTGATTTTAAAGGTATAGCTCTCACCCTTGTAGCATGTAGCATCACCCGTAAAGGTAAAGCCCTCTCCTGTAGGTGCGGTGATATTGCAAACTTCTTTTTTGATAATACCTTCAACAGTAATAATCAGCTCTTCTGTTACGGATGTTACTGTATATGTTCCGTTATTTCCTTCAACAGCTTCACCGTTAACTTTCACTACCATATCAGTTCCGTCATAACCATCATTTATGGAAATGGTAAAAGTATAATCCTGATTTTTACCAACGATAGCTTCACCAACAAATGTAAAACCTTCACCGGTGGGAGTAGAAACATTATATACTTCGCCCATTTCAACAGAAAAATTAACTATAAAAGTTCCCGTGCCCAAGGGGGGTACATTAGGAGCAGGATTCGGCTTTGCCTGAACGGCAACAGTAGCTGTACCTTTACCTTTATTGAGAGTGCAGGTATTGTTGGCATTCTGGACGTAACCACTATTTCCTGAAAATCCCATTTGGAGTGGATAGGAAGGATCGGTTCCTTCCGCTAAAGTAATATTGATTGTATTGCCATCCTGCGTTACACTTGTAATCGTAGGATAAGTGGAAGTGGCATTCTGCTTATATATTGAAAGTGTTGTAAGTGGAAAATTACCAATCTTTGTTCCTGATGCTAATGTAATTGTGCCGCCTTTCCAACTAAGTTCAGTTGCCGCAACAGAACTCATAGGAAGCATTCCCACAACCATTATAAGCACAAGAAGTACACTTAAAAGCTTCTTCAATTTGTTTCATTCCTTTCGTTTTCGTTTTTTAAATCCATACTGATTTTTCTCATCACTTCGTTCCAGGCACCCAATCTTTTCACAAGATATGTATAACCGATTGTGTTTGTCGGGTTAAGCCTTTTACCGTGCTTTGCCTTTAATTGCTTTAAATATTTATAAAGCTCTGCATCGGTATCGTTTTCGTGCATCTCTTTAAACTCATTTTCAAGCTTTACGCGTTCAGGCTTTTTCAGTTCCTTCAAAAACTTCTTTTCAGCTTGTTTTTTGTGATGATTGATTGAGCCGTGATTGATAACAGATTTTGAATTTTCTGTCCAATTCATTTTCTGCTCTTTTTGGGTCCGCTTTTGGCTTTTTTCTTTAAGTCCTGCCCGTTCTAAAATGCGAGGCCATGGACCAAGCCTTTGCTTTAAGTATGTGTGCCCGATAATATCCTCTTTCTTCGGACATCTGCCAAGCTCTTTTGAACATTTCACGAGATATGCGATAAGTTCATCGTCTGTATCGCTTTTGTGTGTTCTTGCAAATTCAGCCTCTTGTTTTTGAAGCGTTTGTAAATTGTCTGCTATGTTTTTCACCTCCGGTTTTTCTTACCGCAGGCAATAAAAAAACTGCGGCAATTTTTCTTTGAAAAATTACCACAGCTGAGTTTTTCTGTGATGAATCACAATTCAGTTGAATCGCAACTGAAAATATTATCCCTATGCAAATGAGCACTTACGAGATAACATCAAAGCAGGTCTTGTGACTCGCACCATATAGACAAATCTGTCCGCATTTTTATATCCTGCCTTCTCAGTTTCCCAATGACTAGCTTTCGCTAACGGATACAAAAACATTCGATGCACACACCGACAGTTTAACCGCAGGGGATTCTCACCCCATTCCCTTTCCACTGATTATGCCTTGCTTATGAGCTTTTACGACATAATCAACACTCTGTGTGAATGTATTAAATTTAGAATATCACATTCCTTGCGTTTTCTCAATGCTATATGTATGCAAAAAGTT
>JAZNCG010000056.1:0-4456 GCA_045587405.1 Ructibacterium sp.
CTTTGCTTTGAACAACGCCGATATGGTATGGAATATCAGTTGATTTTGCCGCATTATACAGGGCGTTAACAATACTGAAATCTGCCACGGCCGGATATTCAATGGGAGCATATTCCTTGGTTGTCCCCTCTTGACGCACAGCTCCTGTTGCAATAACTACATCTCCTGATAAAACTTTTTCATTCATTCCACCGGAGGTACCAACCCTTATAAAAGTGTCTGCACCTATGTGAATTAGCTCTTCCAAAGCAATTGCCGCAGAAGGACCACCTATTCCTGTTGAAACAACACTGATTTTTTCGCCGTTTAAGAAACCTGTGTAGGTTGTATATTCGCGGTTTTGTGCAACAAATTTGCTATTATCAAAATGCTTGGCAATATCTTTGCACCTATCGGGATCTCCTGTTAAAATAACATATCTTCCCACATCACCTTTTTTAAGTTTAATATGATATTCTTTATCTGTTGTATATGCAAGCTTAGACATAAAAATCTCCCTATAATATAATTAATATTCTTACTCTGCAATAACTAAATTTGTAGAGCTTTAATTATTTTCGATTGATTCATACATTTCCTTTGCGGCATCTTTAAAGGCAGTATTTTTAACTTCAAGAACCTTCACACTAAGGGGTTTTGAACCAAATTCGATAGTAATGATATCCCCAACTTTAACATCATAGGAGGCTCTTGCAACCTTGCCATTTACAGAAACTCTACCTGTATCACAAGCCTCGTTAGCAATAGTACGACGCTTTATAAGTCTGGAAACCTTTAAATATTTATCAAGACGCATTGTTCTTTTCTCCTTTTTATTTTAGTAGTTTTAGTTTAGCTAACAAAGAAGCGATTTTTTCTCCCTTTGGAAGTTGTAATACATCGCTTTTTTGGATTGCACCTACGCAAAATGCAGCTAAAAAGTACACAATACCGCAAATGCCAATTTCACCAACTATAATTATTTTATGTATTGTTGAACTAAAAGCAGAAGAGGTTAAGAAATCTGCATTGGTTATAAAAGTTCCAAGCACAAAACCGACACCTGCCATAATCAAGGCGGCAAATAGTGGTTTTATAATAAAATCTCCCCATTTGAATTTAATCCCGCCGTGCTTAATTATGCCAATCATATTCAGCACAGCAATTATTAAATAGCAGAGGGATGTTCCAATTGGTGCACCATCTATACCCAAATATGGAATGCAGAAGAAGTTAAATAAAACCTTGGCTGCACCTCCGATAAGCATATTTATAACGGGATAATATACTTTTCCATAGGCTTGTAAAATTGCATTTGTTACCGAAACTATAGCAACAGGAATAATTGCAATTGCAAGGATAGCAAGAACTCTTTGGGCGTTAAAATCTTCAAAAAGAATATATAAAACTTCTTTAGAAAGAGATGCCATACCAAAAGCACAAGGTGCTGCAAAAAGGACGGCTATGCGAATGGTACTTTCTGTTATTGACTTAGCTTCCAACCTTTTGTTTTGGCTCAAAGCTGCCGAAATCGCAGGAACAACGCTCATGCCAAGCGCAACGACCAATGTCAATGGAAGATTAAACATTGTAAGGGCTTTGCCTGTATACATTCCATAAAGAGTTGCGGCTTGCTGTCTGTATAATTCAATTCCTTGCCAGCCTTCTTCAAGGGCTTTAGTAAAGAAGGATGTTCCTTCTTTAAACATAGAAGAATAAACACCCAACACTTCAGGGCGAATAACAAGGCGACGGGTAATAGTTCCCATATCAATCAATGTTGTTAAACTGGATACAGATGCCCCGATTGTAATAGGGATTGCTATTAAAATTAAGTCTTTAAGAATTGAGCGTCTTGAACGCATTTGAACATTTGCAAGTTTTTCTTTTTTCTTATTAAGACTTATGTAGATAATGCTTAAAAGCAAAAAAGAAAGAAATGTTCCGACGGTTACACCAAATATAGCGCCGGCTGAAGAAAAAATAGTCTGATTATATGCAGACTGAACCTGTCCTGAACCTATATCAATTGCATTTGGCAGCTCGCTATTGATTGGCATATTCATAACCATAGATGCAAGAAGCATTCCTACAACAAGCTTTGCTGTTGCCTCTATAACCTCAGATGCAGCAGTTGGGAACATATTTTGTCTGCCTTGGAAATATCCGCGGTATACAGATGCCATAGCAACAAAGAAAACAGCGGGTGAAATGGCGATTATTCCGATAGAAGAACCGGGCACAGCTACTATTGATTCCAGCTGTGTCGGGAAGAAGAATAGTATAAGGGTTCCGATTAAACCTATTATTGCCAAAAATGAGAAAGCCGTCTGGAATATCCGTTTGGCATCATGCTCGTTGTTCTTAGCCATGCTTTCCGCAACCATTTTCGAGATTGCAATAGGAAAACCTGCTGTTGCAATTATAAACATAAAGGTATAAATCTGATATGCAACATTAAAATAACCCATACCATCATCACCAATAAGATTGATGAGAGGAATTTTAAATACTGCGCCTATTACCTTTACAAGAAGATTTGCTATTCCTAAAATTAATGCACCTTTAATAAAGCTGTTTGTTTTTTGTGTTTTTTTCAATATACTTCATCTCCTAACCTACTATAATTATTATAGTACAGATTGCATAAAAAAACAACCATAAAATAATCTTAAGTTTAAAAATAATAAAAACAAATAAATAAACAATAAATTTAGAAAAAAATGTTGACAAAGGGATTTGTTTATGATAGACTAATATGGTAACCGCTCAGAAAAGGTTTAAGATTTCCTAAGGGAAACACCTTAGTTATGGCGAGTCTTGGGTAATAGGAGGGATTACGAATATGTACGCAGTTATTGAAACAGGTGGCAAGCAGTACAAAGTTCAGCAGGGTGATGTTGTATTCATCGAGAAATTGGATGCTGAAGTTGGCGCAACAGTTACTTTTGATAAAGTTTTGATTGTTGGCGGTGATGATGTTAAAGTTGGTGCTCCTTATGTTGAGGGCGCAACTGTTACTGCAAATGTTGCAAAGCAAGGTAAAGATAAGAAGATCATTGTTTACAAGTACAAATCCAAAAAGGGTTATCACAAGAAACAAGGTCACAGACAACCTTATACAAAGGTTGAAATCACAGCTATTAATGGCTAATTAACGGAGAAATTCGTTTTTCGTAGTTTATATTGAATTATAAAGGAGTGAATAAACATGGCTCATAAGAAAGGTATGGGTAGTACCAAAAATGGTAGAGATTCAGAGTCCAAGCGCCTTGGCGTTAAAAAGGGCGATGGTCAACCTGTATTGGCTGGTAATATCCTTGTTCGTCAGAGAGGTACAAAGATTCATCCCGGTATCAATGTTGGTAAAGGAACAGATGATACTCTTTTTGCTTTGATTGATGGAAGAGTTAAGTTTGAGCGTAAGGGTAAGGATAAGAAACAGGTTTCTGTTTACGAAATTGCTCAGTAATGCTATGATAAATGGGGTGGACCCTTGGTCCACTCTTTTTTCTTGCGGAGGAAAGATGTTTTACAATATACCGCGAGATGATATGGTTTGAAAGGAGATAGGAAGATGTTTTCGGATTTTGCTAAAATTTTTATAAAAGCCGGTGATGGCGGGAATGGTGCGGTAACATTTCATAGAGAAAAGTATGTTGCTGCAGGTGGTCCTGATGGCGGAGATGGCGGAAAAGGTGGAAATGTTGTTTTTGTTGCAGATAAAAACATAAATACCCTTATGGATTTTAAGTATAAGCGCAAATATATTGCCGAAGCAGGGGGAAATGGCAGAGATGCTAAGCGAAATGGCAAGAACGGACAAAATTTGGAAATTCATGTTCCTGTTGGTACATTAATAAGGGAAGAAGAAAGCAATTTTGTTATTTGCGATTTACGGGAAGACGGTCAAACTGTTGTTGCTGCCAAGGGAGGAAGCGGCGGATGGGGTAATTCCCATTTTGCAACCGCAACAAGGCAGACTCCTAAGTTTGCAAAGTCTGGTATGCCGGGAGACGAATTATATGTAACATTAGAGCTTAAGTTAATTGCAGATGTTGGTTTATTGGGATTTCCCAATGTGGGTAAGTCTACATTTTTATCTATTGTAAGTGATGCCAGACCTAAAATTGCAAACTATCACTTTACAACATTACAACCTAATTTGGGTGTTGTTGATATGGGTGATGGTGGTGGATTTGTTGTTGCTGACATTCCGGGAATTATCGAAGGTGCTCATGAGGGAGTTGGGCTTGGTGATAGATTCTTAAAGCATGTTGAACGTTGTTCGGCATTTTTGCATTTAATAGATGTAACATCTGAAGATGTAGTTGGTACTTATAAAGCAATTCGACGTGAGCTTGATTTGTATAATGAAATATTGAAAAACAAGCCTGAAGTTGTGGTGCTTAATAAAAGTGATTCTTTACCTGAAAAAGAAATTAATAAAAAGCAAAGTGAGCTTGAAAAAGCAATT
>JAZNCG010000057.1:0-6098 GCA_045587405.1 Ructibacterium sp.
CACACTATAAGCGGAGGTGCGTGTTTAAGGTCTAACCGTTCTTTTATAAAGTCAAAGACGGTCTTTCGGAAAATGATAAGCAGCACGATAGCTATGAGGATAACGCCCACACCTACCGAGCGAGTAGCACCGTGAGTCTCAGTCCATAGCGGAAACTTCTCGCATATTGCCCATATAGGCAAGGCACAAGAGACAAGGATGCTAAACACCTTGAAAAACCAATATAAGACTTTACGCTTCCGTTCCGTCATTACTCATCACCTCTTCCATCGCCTCAAGCTCATGAACAGCCGAGGTATGACGAGCATACATCTCATCCTTTTTTGCGTTGGGAATATTAGAAAGGTTGAGAAGCTCTGCTAACTCGTTAGCAAATTCAACGTTGGCAAGCTTGGCGGTTTTGAGGTAGTTCTCAACCTGATGGAGCATATTCTCAACTTTATCTTTCTCCTCGGCATTCTTTCGTATCTCTCCAAGGAGCGATTCCATCTTCTGCTCATATCCTCCTACCACACCTGCTACGGCTTCCACCTTTGCAAGAGCCTTGTTTACAGCATCGGCACTACTTGTCGCTACCGATATGTTATTATTATTCATTACCGCCATTGAGGTTGTCAGCTTGTTTTTCAAGTGAGTTATAAGGGCAGTCATCGCCAAAGATGCCAAGAGAATAGCTATTTCCGGGAATTTTTCACTTACATAATCTACGATAGTTTCGGTAATCGGCTTGTCCTCCTCAGGAGGCGAAATTTCGCCCTCTGTGGCGGTTTCGTTTTCGGAGGGTAAATTCTCCGTCACCTCCTCGTTTGGCTCAACGGTGGCTGAGTCTCCCTCCTCAGCGTAGGCAACTACGGGCAATGCAAACATAAGCATCGCACAAAGAATAAATACAAGAATTTTTTTCATTGTTGTTTCTCCTTATTTAATTAAAAAATTGAGTGAGTTGTTATCAAATCTGTGGCTGAGTTCTTCGAACTTCTCTCTCAATTCAGCACATTCTTTTTCAAGTGCTTCCTCTCTGCATCGAAGTTCCATAAAGTCTGCCACTATCTGCGGAGGAGGAACTATTCTACCCCCTTGGATCGTAACCTTTTCCAAATCGTAAACAATTCCGTTTACATCGGTATAGGTCGCTTTAAACTCACCTGTGCATCCGTTGCACAGTATAGGCATTACTGATTCGGCATCAGGCGATATCTCGATTTCGCTTGTGTTAATCTTTAATACACCGCCTACATCGCAGGAGATACGCAACGGATTCTTGCCGTATATCACGCCTCTTTTGTTGTCAAACATCCCTATTTTCACTTTAAGCTTCCTCCTTTGTTCATAAGGTATAACCACGCCTCCACATCGTCTGTGTCTATGGTACCGGCACTGACTATAAACTCTGCAGTACACATATTATTTGAGTTAAGACCAAGCACGACTCTGGCTTTGTAGCTATTGTTCATAGACACTACAACGTTTGTGCCTCCTCCGCTTGTGCCGTCACCTGTATAAAGGATTCCTGCATCAATTACATCGTCCACCAACCGTATTTTTACATAATAAAAAGTATTCTTGTATATAGTCTTTTTTTCGTTATAGTCAAGGTGTATAATTTCATAGCTTACGCTTGATGGTTTGCCAACATATTCTTCTGTAATATCATTCCCGTTTTTATCTTGATGTGCTTTTTTCGCTTCGGATATCGTAAACGTTGTAGGTGTTCCATTCGCCGGAGTAAGTGTTACCTCATTCGCACCTTCAGTTGTGGTTACCGCCGAGGAAATAGAAAAGGCACTCAACGCATTTGTTACAGCATCGTCAGCATAAGCTTCAGCCGCATCAAGAGTGATAGCATCCTGCTCTTCAACAAATTTTCTATTTGCTATATGCTTAGGTGCTTCAGGATCTTGTATGGAGCTTCTACCATAACTGTCTCTTAACATAAGCGAACCTGCATACATCGGGTGAGTGGTTGTCGATGCATTTCCCCCTGCTTCAGTATTACTCGCTAAAGAATACGCCGGGAAATTGTGTTCTCCATACAATTTGTACCATTTTTGTACCAATTTTTCGTTTCCATCTTCATCAAGCTGCTTGTTTGTTGAGGCGAACATAATTCTGCTGCCTAAATCACGGTCTGCCGAATGGAAAAGTTTTATTCCGCTACGTTCAGAATTTACATCGGATATATCTTTCATATCCGAAATCGAAAATCCACAGTTTAAGGGATTGCTATCGTAGTTGCATTGTATTCGTCCTCCACAAGTATCTGATGAGTTCTCAAAGAAAAGAGTCCCCAACATAGTGCCGCCTCTATAACCGATTAGCTCTTTCCAACCATAGTCGGGATACTTCGTCATTTCGATTTCATCTTCGTGCATACAGTAGAATCTGCCGGTGTTACCAAACAAATATACTTGGCGTTCGGTGTCTGTAAATGCATTCTCGACCTTGGTTAGCGATAAGTTGGTAGTTACACCAACATTGTTAGCATCTATCATGAACTTATCCGGCTTTTCGATATACATATTGCTTTCTGAATTATATTCAACCTCATATGCAACACCGTCCCAATCTTTGCGATATGAGTACACATAAACTTTAGCGGTGTGAGAAGAATAAAACATACCACGCACACGATATTGATTATTCCAAGAAAGTGTCACGTACCCAAAGTCTTCAGGAGCATCTGTCAAATGTACAAGTTCTGTTGTAGATCCATCAGCATTAAAGCTATGCTTTGAATGTGGAAACTCTATATTTGCGACACCTCTGTTTATCTTCGTAAGGAATTCTCGTGTAGTGCAAGACTCGATTACACCGGTTTTTTCCATACTATCGTAGATTATCTGTATAGTAGATGGTGTACCTTGGGACATCTGTGCCAAAGCATTTATTGCTCCGGGAACGGTTGTCGCTCCGGTGCCACCTCTTGCAACAGGTATCAACTGATTATCGGTATATTCTTTGGCTGAAGCTATAGCTGCATCTTTTGCCTCTGTAATCTTTGTGGTAACGGTACTCAAAGTATCTGTATTTTCCTCAAGAGCTGCGGAAATTTTATCGATAGTATCAAGGATACCGCCACCATCTTGTCCTGTTAAGATAAAATCGAATTGTTTATCGATATAGTCTTTCAAATCTCGCTTGTATGATTCCAATAACGCCTTAGTTTTTGTACCGATGAAGCCTGCATCATATCCTGCTCTGAAGATTTCCCCAAACTTTGATGCAATCGCTGCAAGCTTTTTCGCAGATTCTTCAAGAACCACTTCAGGTTTGGCTTCATCCTGTATTGGTACTGAGTTATTCTCATAATCCATATTAAGTTCTCCTTATTTCATCCCCACAGGGATGCCGTGTTTGGCATCCTCTGTGAGCATTATTTTTTATAATTTTCGCACATCTTTATTTCCTTTTAGAACAATTCGTGTGCGATACGCTTTTATAGTGTTTTTAACCACGCTACGATTTTTGGCACATAATATTTTTTATAGCCTTCCTCGTTAGGATGCCAACCGTCAGCGTTGTAAGTATAGAGTTCACGGGTATTTGCGTAAAGTTCTGCTTGACTTGTTGTATTGCGAATTAAACCAAAGGGTGGAACAGTCGTGTTAAGGTCAAGGAACGGAACGCCCCATTTTTCACAACATAGCTTTGCCGCCCAATAGTAACTGGTTTCCTTTTCATTGCTTGCCCGAAAATTAAGTGACATTTGATGCACCGCAATGTAGCCTATTTTTTTGCCCGCAAAACGAATCAGCAATTGTTTCAACATACTTTCAAAAGCACCATAGAAGGTAGAGTCATCGAGTGTGTCTCCATAATCCGATGTAATCGCACCGAGAGGAACAGCAAGAGAGGAATCATTAACGCCACCCTCTACGATTGCATAGTCGGCATCAGCATCCATATTTTCGATAGTCCTACAAATCCAATGTCGAGCCGTAACACCATCGGATTTATATACTTCTGCTGTGATTGTGCCTCCGTTAACTCCGATGTTTTGCACAGTCATATTATACATATCCCCGATTATAGTTGCATAACCGCCACTTGCA
This sequence comes from Ructibacterium sp., assembly GCA_045587405.1. Taxonomy (GTDB): domain Bacteria; phylum Bacillota; class Clostridia; order Monoglobales; family Monoglobaceae; genus Ructibacterium. The sequence goes on from JAZNCG010000057.1 coordinate 4,053, forward strand.
CCTGCCCCTGCACATATGCTGTCACCGTTACACGAAAGCTTCTTGCCGTATAAACAGTCAAGCCTTTTGGTGTGTATTTCTTTGAGATGGATGCCCTCATTAAGTGTAGTCGTAAAGCCAAAAGGAATATACTTGGTAGGATAGTCTGTACCCTCAACAAACATATGCGTGTCGAGATACACTAAACGAAGTGAAGTTCGCACGAAAGCCCAATCATTACCGTCTGAATCGGGAATTGTAATATTACAAATGGTTGTTTTTGTCGTTCCATCAACGGTAGCCCCTGTTGATGTTCCTTTTATAGCACCTATAAAATTTCCATTAGAGTCATAGCTTGCAAGCCATTTGCCAGAGTTTACGCCAAATGTGGCAAAGTCACCGATAAAGGTATATGTCTTTCCTTTTTCAATCGGTATTAAGTCGCTATAACAATGGAGTACCGAGCTTGTTATCGCACCGCTTCCTGGATATATATACGCACCACTCGTTACGGTGTCCTTGTTAAAGAGATTTCGGCTTAAAGTTCCTTTGTCTCGGATTTCCCCTAAAGCATCGGTCACAGCCTTTTGGCTCATTACAGCCGTTTCGCTGTCGCCTGTGGTTTGAACGATATCTACGCTCTCGGTTTTTTCGTCTTCTGATAAATCGCCTGTTCCTTTGTTATAATGAATTGTCGCACTCGTTGCGCCCCAAGGTGCATTTGCTATCTTGCCCTCAAACCATGGTGCGTAAATATCTGCAAGAGCCGTACAACCCTGAAAGGCGGTAGTTCCAACGGACTCGATGCTTTCGGGGAGAGTTATGCTCGTTAGAGTTCTCCTGCCCGAAAACGCTGTTTCTCCAACACTTGTTACGGGTACACCATTATAGGTATTGGCAATCACAATTTCCGTGTCTGTTGCAGTGCCTATTCCTGTGCAAGTCGCTTGCATACCGTCCTCGCTTATTGAATATGCAAGTCCCTCTGTACTGCTATACAAAAGTATTGCATTCGTTGCACCCCAAGGTGCATCTGCTACCGTACCCTTATGCCACGGTGCATAAATATTGGCGAGATCGTGGCAGCCTTCAAAAGCTGCTGCTCCAATGGTCTCAATAGTTTCGGGAAGAGTTATGCTACGAAGCTTATCATAGTTTTTGAAAGCATACTGAGCTACTGCCGTGACAGGCTTATCATTGATAGTAGCCGGTATAACTATTTTCTCAACGTCAAGACCGCCAATGCAAGTATAGCTTTCTCCGTCATCATTCAGTTTGTACAATGCAGGCAGAGAGATAAGGCTATCCTGAATAGTAATCATTTCGTCAAGTGCAGGATAGTAAAGCGAGGCAAAGTATTCCCATCTTGCTTTATCCGCTTTGGCTCTCTCATTCTCGGCTGCAACTCTTACAGCCTCGTTCAAGAAAATTTGGTCGAGTGCGGATATGGATTCGGCAGTTACATCACCGTCATAATGGGGGATGCGCTCGTCAACCACTATCGTGAAGCAAGGCGCTGTGAGGATACCATTAGTGCCGTACAGTCTCACCTCAGTAAGGATTGCTCCCGACAATTCAGATGTATCGGGTTGGAAATCGTAACGGATAATGGTGCCGCCACCTTCGATGATGCAGGGATGCCTGAAGGTGCTTCCATCAGGCTTGTTTCCTATAACTATCGCAAAGCAGCTCTCACCTATCGTGTAGGGCAGACCTCCGTCCGTTAAAGCTATATATAACTGAACAGCCGTGTCTCCACGCATTACAGGTACAGATACCTGCGATTGATGTTTGTGTATATCAAGAGTAAACCGAAATTTACTGTAGTTCATTGTGTTAATCCTCCTGTTATAATCACCAAAAGGATAACATAAAAGAGGAGGGATTCTAAATCCCCCCTCTCCCGTGTTTATTCGGTTTCTTTTGCTTTGTTTTTCAGATAATTGTACTCTGCCTTTAACGCATCGGTTACAATCTGCCTTGAGAATATACCCTCGGCAACAATTTCCTCCCGGAGTTTGTTATATGTAGTATAGTCACGATTAAGATAAGCCTCGGCAGCTTCCT
>JAZNCG010000058.1:0-9302 GCA_045587405.1 Ructibacterium sp.
TCTTCGCACAAGCTTTGCAGCGAACATTAAACCCTGATATACAAACTTGTTGGTATTAAAAAGGAGATGAGGAAAATGAATTATGAATTATTGAACGAAACATATAAATTATGTTTAAAGAAATTTGAGGTACACAGAGAAAAGTATACTATTGGTCATTATTGTGAAACTTATGACGAAAATGGCGATTATTATACTGAAGAACCAAGAGGGGATTTTTATGCTAAAAACGAATGGTTATCTTCTACTTTTATAGGTCTGGCACCACTTTATTACAGAACAGAAAAAGATAGTAGTTTGCTGGCTTGGGCAAATAAATTCAAAGAGGATTATCATAAAAAGGTTTTTGATATAGAGTTAGATACGATGCACGATTTAGGGTTTTTGTATCAGCCATACAGTATAGCAATGTATCAGATTACAGGGGATGCAGAACATAAAAAGGATGCTGTTAAAGCGGCAGATGAACTTGTTAAAAGATTTAATATACATGGTCAGTTCATAGAGGCATGGCGTTCTATGAATTCGGAAGAGCCTGCGGAGGACAGAGTTATTGTAGATTCTATGATGAATATAATTCTTCTTTTGTGGGCTTGGAGAGAAACAGGCCATAGAATTTACAAAGAAGTAGCTATAGCTCATGCAGAAACTACAATCAAATATTTTATTCGTGAGGATTATAGTGTTGCACATTCCTTTTTATTCAACAAGGAAACCGGGGAAATGATAGAGGAATCGAATACATGTGGATTTGGAAACGGAAGCCATTGGGCAAGAGGAACAACTTGGGCTGTTTTTGGTTTTGCGGCACTGGGAAAATACTTAAATAATAAAAAATATTATGATATTTCCAAAAAGATAGTAGAAAAGTACATAGAGGAAACAGGTGATGCATACATTCCGATTTGGGATTTTAGATTGCCAAAGGACAGACCTGCCGCAACACATCCTAACTGGTCAAAGAATTGGGATGAAACCGATCCTAAGAATATGGAACTTGCAGTGGATTCATCGGCGGCAGCTATTTTAGCATGCGGAATATATGAGCTTAATTCTTATATTCCCTGCCCTGAATTAAAGGATTTTGCGGAAAAGTCGGTTGAGGCTCTTTGTAAAGATTATTTCATCAAAGATGAAAAGTCAGGAGGACTTTTGCGTAGACAAAACGGACATAATTTAACTGCTTGCTATGGGGACTATTTCTTCGCACAAGCTTTGCAGCGAACATTAAACCCTGATATACAAACTTGTTGGTATTAAGAGAGTTTATAGATTAAGGCAATAAACTACGCAGCCTGTGCCTGAGCTGTTTGAAATAACAAGCTTGAATCTTGGAACGGTTGTTCCTGCCTAAAGTGCGGTTTTTCCGTTATAGGTTATTATATACCTACAAAAAAATACTGTTACATATTATATCATATGTGACAGTATTTTTTAAGTTGAATTTAAATTACATCAAATCTTTCTCTGTCTTTCCAGGCTCCTTTTGTGAAATCGGGAATTTCCAATGGAATATTACCCTTTGCAATAGATTCTTCAGACAGCGCAGTTACACACATCCATGATGCGGCATCATACACATCAATTGGCATTGGTTTGTTATTTCTTACTGCATCAAAGAATGCTTCGAATATAAAGTAATCCATTCCGCCATGACCTTTGTCAATCTGCTCTTGCGTAATGCTTTTCCAAATATCGGGAAGATATTCTTCTTCATATTTTGTAGCGTTATTCAAAGCTCCATTTGTATAATATTCTACAGGATTCCACAATTCTGGTTCTCCGTCTAAGTGAACAGTGTTGGTATTTTGCTCATACAAACCTTTTGTTCCGCGAACAGTAAATTCACGGCTATAGGAACGAGGAAGAGTGGTATCAAGCTTAAGAGAAATGGTAGCTCCGTTTTCACAAACAATAAGGGTGTTTATAATATCGCCCTGATTAAATTTTGCACCAATTAAACCCTTATTAATGATAGTATCTTTTCTATCGTTTACATATTGGGTAAGTCCTGCAGCCTTGGAGGCAACAGATACAAGTCTTACCATACGATTTCCACGATTTATATCCAAAAGCTTTGCGATAGGACCAAGTTCGTGAGTAGGGTAGTTGTCGCAGTTTCTGTTTAAATAATGATTTAAACGATAGTGACGATTTTCCTTGCCTCCTGAAATTTCGTCTCTCAAATCATGCGAATAGGCACCATGACAATGAACAATTTCTCCAAAGATGCCTGCTCTGTGCATATTTGTAGTCATAAGCTCTTCTTTGTTATAGCAACAGTTTTCAAGGAACATAAATGGAGTTTTTGTTTCCTCGTAAGCTTTTACTAAATTCCAACATTCTTCAACAGATTGTGCTCCGCCAACCTCCATAGCGCATGTTTTTTTTGCCCGCAGTGCTGCAATAGCAATTTCTATATGAGCTTCCCAACTGGTAGTTACAACAACGATATCTACATCGTCTCTGGCAATAAGCTCGTGATAGTTAAGAGTTTGGAAAGGCTCCGCAAGATGGAAGTTTTCTGTAACAATTTTAGCTGCATTAACGCATCTGTCCGCATATAAATCGCATACAGCGGTAATGACAACATCTTTAAAACCAAGTATAGTTCTGACATGCCCTATACCTCTACAGCCTAAACCGACTACGCCAACTCTCATCTTTTTCATTTTATTTCCCCCTAAAAATTTAAAAAGTGTTTACATTTTATTTGTTATATGCTATATTATATCATATCATTTAGACAAAACAATGCTGTTTTAAGTCAAAAATTTGTCTTTTTGTCTCAGGTTTTAATGGGGGATTTGATTTTGTGGAAATTATGTAATATAGATGAATTTATAAAAATTGAAAGTTTTTGTACATTTTTTGAAAAAGAAGTTGAGTCCGATTTTATTTTTAATGGGGAAAGCCACGACTTTTGGGAGTGTCTTTATGTTATAGATGGATGCTTAGCCGTCACAGGGGGAAGTAAAGTATACCATATGTGTGAGGGGGATATAATTTTTCATAAGCCTATGGAGTTTCATAAATATAGGAATATCCAAAATTCGGCGGTTAAAATTCTTGTTTTTTCTTTTACTATGAGTGGGGAATATTGTGAATTTTTCAGCGAGAAGGTTATGCATTTAACTGCTCGCCAACAAGGTGTTGTAGATGAGATTATAAAGTATGCATATCATAGACCCAATAATTTCTTGGGAGATAGTTTAAAATGGTACAATCAAATTGATATATTGGCAGATTCGCCTATTTATTTGTTTGCTCTTAAGGTTCAGATAGAAAGGCTGTTTGTATCTTTATACGAAAACTGTGACGAACTTTTAACATATCAATCTGAACATGCGATGCTTTTTAACAGAGCAGTTACATATATGAATAAGAATATTTGTGAACCACTTGGCGTTTCAGACATAGCAAAAGCGTTAAATATAAGTAGTTCGGGATTGCAACGAATTTTCACAAAATATGTGGGAATAAGCGTGCATAGATATTTTATAAAGCTGAAAATCAATCTGGCAACAGAGCTTATTCGCCAAGGGAAACAAATATCTTTTATTTCGGATTATTTAGGATTTTCTGGGTTGCCGTATTTTTCAAAGCTCTATAAAAGAGAGACAGGAGTATCCCCTTCTGCTCATAGAAAGAAAAAGTAACAGAATAGAGAATAAAATAAAATGAGGCACATAATGAGCCGACCTTTCAATCGTTAGATTTTGATATATCTCCCTCTTTACTGGACAAAACCAGTGGAGGGGGATCATTTTTGGTCTAACTTTTGGGGGCAGTTCAATGTGCCTTTGATATTTTATAATTTTATTTTTTCTCGGATTTCAACTGACCTTGAATAGAAATCTGAGCCTCTGTGACCAAAGGTTTTAGCATCATCGGAATCGGTTAAATCCAGTTAGTTATTGATTATTAATTTGCTCCATAACTTTTTCCCAGCGTTGAACAAATTCCTCCGAGGAAAGGTCTGGCGTAAAACCACTTTTGAGATAGCCTTTTATAGCAGGCAGACGCCAATCGTCAGTTGTGAGATAGGCGGTTTCCATCTTATCATCTTTAAGAGTTTTTATTGCAATTTGATTTAAAAGCTTTCCAAGACCTTTGCCACGATATTCGGGCTTGCATCCAACCATATGAATATAACCATCTTTTGTTTCGGGGTTGGAGATAATGGTTATAGCGGCAACAGTATCGCTTCCATGCATAATCAAAAAACTTTTGTTGTTGTCGTAATATGTGTGTTGGTACATCGCTCTTTCATAATAGTCATTTTCTTGTAGGCCATTGGATAAATCATATTGAACTATATCCAACCATTTTTCTATTGGACTTTCCACCTGAGGGAAGGTGACAACAGAAAAACCCTTGGAATATCGAGCTCGGGATACGGCTTAAAATCGTTATTCCATCTCATTGTAAGTTGCTGTATATTTACTCTCCTTTTGAAAAAATTAATAAAAATGAAGATTATTTGCCTATTGGTTTTTCGGTTATTTCGCCTTGAGTAAAGGCTCTATTTGCATAACCTTCCTCATTGTTAAAATCGTTGTCCCATTTTTTCTTCATATTTGTATAAACTGCATCAGGGATATCGGACCAGCCCTTAGAAAATGGAGTTATATACATATCTCCTTTTAATTCATTTTATCATGGTACTTATAATCATATTATACATTATGCAGAAACATATACAATGGCAAAAATACATAAATATATGTAAAAAACCTATCTGTCTTGATCCAATAAAAAAATAGAAAAAATATAATATTTTTCTTTACTCTTAAGAAAAAATATGGTAAAATAACTGTGTATGACTATTTTGGTTATCTAAATTAATGATAAGGAAGTTGTGTATGGGACTTTTTGCACTCATTAAAGATGAAGTCAATATTGCGTTTGAGCGTGACCCTGCAGCCAGATCCAAGGCGCAGGTTTATTTGCTGTATCCGGGTGTTAGGGCTTTGTCTAATTACAGGATTGCCCATTGGTTTTATGGAAAAGGACATTACTTTATTGCCGATTGGATTTCAAAGCATACCAGAAGAAAGACAGGTATAGAAATTCATCCTGCGGCACAGATTGGCAAGGGAGTTTTTATAGACCATGGTATGGGAGTGGTTATAGGAGAAACAACTATTGTCGGGGATTATTGTACTATTTATCAGGGGGTTACATTAGGAGGTACCGGTAAGGAGAAAGGAAAAAGACATCCAACAATCGGTAAGAATGTAACTATAGGAAGCGGTGCAAAAATATTAGGCCCGTTTACTGTTGGGGATAATAGCAAGATTGCTGCAAATGCAGTTGTCCTTAATGAAATCCCTCCAAACAGCACCTGTGTTGGGGTTCCTGCACATATTGTCAAAAGAGATAATAAGAGGATTGCCTCTGCCGCACCAATGATTAAACCTGTTGCGGATTTAGACCAGATCCATATTCCTGATCCGATTTCTATGGAGCTTTGCTCTATAAGGGCGGAGCTTGATAGAATAAAAAAGAAAATGGAGGAGAAAGAAAATGATTAATACAAAGTTATATCTATATAATACTTTAAAGCGTAAGAAAGAAGAATTTATCCCTGTTGAAGAGGGAAGAGTTAAAATGTATTCTTGCGGACCTACCGTTTATAACTATTTTCATATAGGAAATGCAAGACCTTTCATAATTTTCGACACGCTTCGTCGGTATCTTGAATATAAGGGGTTTGAAGTTAAGTTTGTTCAGAACTTTACGGATATTGACGATAAAATGATTAACAAGGCAAACGAGCTTGGAATAACAGTTAAAGAACTTGCGGACCAATATATTGATGAATATTTCATCGATGCTAAGGGATTGGGAATTCGCCCTGCGACTGTTCATCCGAGAGCAACTGATAACATTGATGCAATTATTGAAATCGTAGAAACCTTGATAGAGAATGGATATGCTTATAATGTAGATGGAGATGTTTACTACAGTACAAAGAAGTTCAGTGAATATGGCAAGCTTTCTCACCAACCATTGGAGGATTTGGAAAGCGGCGCGAGAATAGATGTAAATGAGGATAAGAAAGACCCTATGGATTTTGCTTTATGGAAGAAGCAAAAACCGGGCGAGCCGGCATGGGAAAGCCCATGGGGAATGGGACGCCCGGGATGGCATATTGAGTGTAGCGCTATGGCAAATACTTTCTTGGGTAAAACAATAGACATTCATAGTGGCGGACAGGATTTAATATTCCCTCACCATGAAAATGAGATTGCTCAGAGCGAGGCGGCAAATTGCTGTCGGTTTGCAAATTATTGGGTTCATAACGGATATATAAATGTAGATAACAGAAAGATGTCGAAATCTTTGGGTAACTTTTTCACAGTAAGAGATGTGGCGAAGGAGTTTGATTATGAGGTAATTCGTTTCTTTATGTTGTCAGCTCATTATAGAAGTCCTATTAACTTCAGCAAGGATTTAATGGAAGGTGCAAAATCTGCGCTGGACAGAATTTATAATTGTATTGAATCTATGGAGTTCTTTTTGGAGAGTGCCAAAGGGCGTAGTCTTAATGATGAAGAGACTTCATATATGAATAACTTATCGGATTATAAGGATAAGTTTATAAAGGCTATGGATGATGATTTAAACACTGCCGATGCAATCTCGGTTATATTTGAGATTGTGGCAGACGCCAATAAATTTATTACAGCCGATAAGGAAAACGGAAAAGAAATAATAGAAAAGACTATAGAAACAATTCGCGAAATGGGCGGAGTTTTAGGGATACTTTCCCGCAAGAACGATAGCGGTGTGTCTAATGAAGTTCAGGGGCTTTTGGAAAAAAGAGCGGAGGCTCGTGCTAACAAGAATTGGGCAGAATCCGATGCAATTCGTGATACGTTGAAAGAAATGGGGTTTGCGGTTAAGGATACGGCTCAAGGTCAGCAACTAACTAAGATTTAAAAGGGAAAAGAGAGATTTTATATGCTTGATAAAATTCAAAGCAGCTTTGAAGCGGATTTTCTTCCTACAAATCAGTATAATGCCTTGACGCTTGCGTATATAGGTGATGGCGTTTACGAGATGTTTGTAAGAACATATTTAATAAGAAAAACAGATGCAAAAGTAAATATACTCCATAAGAGGGCGACTACCTTGGTTTGTGCTAAGGCGCAAGCAGAATTTTTCAGGAAAATAGAGGGATTGCTCACAGAAGAAGAGCTGGCGGCGTTTCACAGGGGAAGGAATACGAAATCCAATGTTCCTAAAAATGCTCAGGTTTCGGATTACCGTATTGCAACAGGTGTTGAAACTCTTTTAGGGCATTTGTATATGAACAGAGAAACAGAGAGAATTTCGGAATTAATGAGTTATTTATTCAAATAAAATATGATTATTGGAAAGGTAAGGAAAATACTATGAAGGCAGAGCAGGTTAGAGATTTAAAAATTCATGCAACGAATGTGCGAAAAATGGTATTGGAGGCTGTATATAGTGCAGGGGCAGGACATCCGGGCGGTTCCCTTTCTGCTACAGATATTCTTACATATCTGTATATGGTGGAAATGAATGTAGACCCAAAGGATGCTAAAAACCCAAATAGGGACAGATTTGTTCTTTCTAAAGGACATTGTTCTCCGGCTCTATACGGAGTGTTGGCAGAAAGAGGATTTATTCCAAAGGAAGATATAAAAACCTTCCGTCATATTGATAGCTATCTGCAAGGTCATCCTGAAATGAAGAGTGTAAACGGAGTTGATATGTCAACTGGTTCTTTGGGACAGGGAATTAGTGCGGCTTGCGGAATGGCGTTGTCAGGAAAGCTTTCCAATAAGGATTACAGAGTATACTCTATTTTAGGTGATGGTGAGATAGAGGAAGGTCAGGTTTGGGAGGCGGCGATGTTTGCGGCTCATTATAAGTTAGACAATCTTACTGCTTTTCTGGATTTTAATGGTTTGCAGATTGACGGGGATGTTAGGGAGGTTATGAATCCTACTCCCATTGATAAAAAGTTTGAGGCATTTAATTGGAATGTAATTACTATTGATGCTCACGATTATAATCAAATAGAGAGTGCTGTTAATGAGGCAAAGAACACAAAGGGAAAACCAACTCTTATTATAGCAAAAAGTGTCAAGGGTAAGGGTGTTTCTTATATGGAAAACGAGGCAGGTTGGCACGGAATGGCACCAAATAAGGAACAGTATGAGATTGGAATAAAGGATTTAGACGAATATCTTGCCAATCTGTAGTCGCCTAAATTAGTATTTAGATTTAAGACGAAATATACATAGCCATATTATAATGGCGGAATGGAGATAAAAATGAGTTATCAGCTAGGAGAAAAAATAGCAACTCGTGAAGCGTATGGAAAGGCTTTGGCAGAGTTTGGGGCAGATGAAAATATAATTGTTTTGGACGCAGATCTTTCTAAGTCTACTAAGACAGAAAGTTTTAAAAAAGTATATCCCGATAGATTTGTAAATATGGGTATTGCAGAAGGTAATATGATGGCTGTTGCGGCAGGTATGGCAGCTTGCGGAAAGACTGTTTTTGCAAGTTCGTTTGCTATGTTTGCATCCGGAAGAGCTTTTGAGCAGATTAGAAATTCAATTGGATATCCTCAGTTAAATGTTAAAATTGGTGCAACTCATGCGGGAATTTCCGTAGGTGAGGACGGAGCTACTCATCAATGTTTAGAGGATATAGGTATTATGAGAACCATTCCGGGAATGGTTATATTAAACCCTGCCGATGCTGTAGAGGCTCGGTTGGCAGTTGCGGCGGCAATAGAACATAACGGACCTGTTTATTTGAGATTTGGGCGTTTAGCTGTTCCTGTTATATTTGGGGAGGACTATAAATTTGAGATTGGAAAGGGCGTAGAGCTTTCTGATGGTGAAGATGTAACTCTTATTGGAACGGGCTTGTTAGTTCCTGCTGTTATGGAGGCAAAAAATATTCTTAAGGAAATGGGCATTAATGCAAGGGTTATAAATATGGCAACGATTAAGCCTATTGACAGAGATATTGTTATTAAGGCGGCTAAGGAAACAGGAGCCATTGTTACAGCAGAAGAGCATAACATAATCGGAGGCTTAGGTTCTGCTGTTGCAGAGGTGCTTTGTGAAACAGTTCCTGTTCCAATGCTTCGTGTTGGAACTAAGGATGTTTTCGGAAGAAGCGGAAAGCCAAACCTTTTGCTTGAAATGTATGGCTTAGATGCAAAAACTATTGTAGAAAAAGCCAAAGAGGCAGTTGCGATGAAGGGAAATAAATAAGAAAATATTTAAAAGACTGTAGCAAAATATAAG
>JAZNCG010000059.1:0-3463 GCA_045587405.1 Ructibacterium sp.
GAAGGGCAATCCAATAAAATATATGTTTCTATTGCGGCGGGAGTCAGCCTTGATTTTTTGGAGAAAAAGTTAGGTAAAAATATAAAAATTGTGCGAACAATGCCGAACACACCCGCTCAAGTGGGCTGTGGAATGACAGCAATTGCTCCTAATGCAAATTTGACTGATGAGGAGAAAAAAGTTGTTAAAGAGATTTTCTGTGGAGTTGGCGATGCAATAATAATGAAAGAAAAAGACTTAGAAATTGCAACTGCTATTCATGGTAGTAGCCCTGCTTATATTTATATGATGATTGATGCTATGGCAGAGGCGGGAGTTAAATATGGGTTAACAAAGGAAACCGCCCTTGCCCTTGCTGCAAAGGCCACAGAGGGAAGTGCTAAAATGGTTATAAAAACAGGAAAACATCCTCAGCAACTAAAAGATGAGGTTTGCTCTCCGGGTGGAACAACAATTGCCGCAGTTTGCGAATTAAAGAAAAAAGGTTTTGAAAATTCTGTACAGAGTGCTATTGATGCTTGCGTAAAAAGAAATGCTGAAATGAAACAATAAAAAATCTTTTATGGTAAAATAAATTTATTATAATCTATTAAAAAAATAAAGTTGCAAAAGTAAAATATTGCAACTTTATTTTTTTGTTTTAAATTATTTTTCTAAAAGACTTTCGCCTGTCATTTCGTTGGGTTTATCAAGTCCCATCATATCAAGCATAGTTGGTGCTAAGTCTGCCAATCTACCATTCTTTAACTTCATATTGTTTCCACCAATCAAAATAAGAGGAACAACATTGGTTGTATGTGCTGTAAATGCACCACCATTTTCATAATCAAGCATCTGGTCTGCGTTACCATGGTCGGCAGTAATTAATGCCATACCGCCCATTTTTTCAATAGCATTAACAACCTTGCCAAGGCAGGTGTCGACAGTTTCTACAGCTTTAACAGCTGCATCAAAAACGCCTGTATGACCAACCATATCACAGTTTGCAAAGTTTAGAACTATAACATCATACTCTCCGCTTTCAATTCTGCTTACAACTTCATCGCAAACCTCAGGGGCGCTCATTTCAGGCTGTAAATCATAGGTTGCAACCTTAGGTGAATTAATCAAAGCACGGTCTTCACCATCATATACATTTTCAACCCCACCATTGAAGAAGAATGTAACATGAGCATACTTTTCGGTTTCAGCAATTCTAAGCTGTCTAAGTCCTTTTTTACTGATGTATTCACCAAAGGTATTTGAAAGTGATTCGGGTTTGAAAGCAACTTCAACATTTGGCATAGTAGCATCATACTGAGTCATACAAACATAAAATGTTTTGAAGAAATCTCTTTTGAAACCTTCGAAATCAGGGTCAACAATTGTTCTGGTGATTTCTCTTGCTCTGTCAGGACGGAAATTAAAGAAAATAACAGAATCATTTTCCTGAATTTTACCAACAGGAGCATTATCCTTAGTTATAACGGTTGGAACAACAAATTCATCAGTAATATCGTTATTATAGCTTTCTTTAACAGCAGTTACCGCTGAATCGCAAGTTTCTCCAATGCCATTTACCATAGCATCATATGCCTTTTGAACACGCTCCCAGCGATTATCTCTGTCCATAGCGTAGTATCTGCCCATAACGGTTGCAATATCACCTACACCAATTTCTCTGATTTTACCAACTAAAGCCTCAACAAAGTCAGCGGCAGAAGAAGGAGGAACATCTCGTCCATCTAAGAAACAATGGACATGTACTTTTTCTATACCTTCTTTTTTAGCCAACTGTAACAAGCCATATAAATGTTTGTTGTGGCTGTGAACACCACCATCAGATAACAAACCTGCTAAGTGTAGAGCGCTATTATTCTGTTTACAGTTTTCTATTGCAGCGAGAAGAGTAGGATTTTCGAAAAAATTACCATCGTCAATAGATTTTGTAATTCTTGTTAATTCCTGATAAACAATACGGCCTGCACCAATATTAGTGTGACCAACTTCGGAATTTCCCATCTGTCCGTCAGGAAGACCAACATCCATACCTGATGCGTGCACAATAGAATTCGGACAATTCAACATATACTTGTCCATATTTGGAGTTTTAGCGGAAAATATAGCGTTTCCCTCATTTCTTTGATTAACACCATATCCGTCTAAAATAATTAATGCATAGGGTTTTTTGCTCATTCTTATAATCCTTTCGTTAGATTATTTTGCAGCTGCAATAATAACCGAAAAATCTTCTGCCTTAAGACTTGCTCCACCGATTAATCCGCCATCAATATTAGGTTTTGCCAAAAGTTCAGCGGCATTTCCTGCATTCATACTTCCGCCATATTGAATGCGAATGGCTGCAGCTGTATCTGTGCCATAAAGATCGGCGATTGTTTCGCGTATAATTCCGCAAACTTCGTCAGCTTGGTCAGCGGTAGCTGTTTTGCCTGTTCCAATAGCCCATACAGGCTCGTAAGCAATAACGATTTTGGCTGCATCTTCAGCAGAAATTCCTAAGAATGCAACCTTTGTTTGACGACGAACTGTGTCATCTGTAATTCCCATTTCGCGCTCATCGAGGCTTTCACCAACACAAACGATAGGAACTAAACCTGCAGCCAAAGCAGCTTTTGTTCTCAAATTAACAGTTTCATCTGTTTCGCCAAAATACTGACGACGCTCAGAATGGCCAATTATAACATATTCAACACCGATTTCCTTGAGCATATTTCCTGCAAGTTCACCTGTGTATGCGCCATTTTCTTTAAAGTGTACATTTTGTGCACCAATTGCAATGTTTGAACCTTTAAGTTCGTCTATAACAGCAGGGATGCAAACAGCTGTAGGACATACAACAACATCACAAGCGGCATCTATAACTTTGCCTTTCATCTCAGCAACCAAAGCCTTTGCCTCAGAAGGAGTTTTATTCATTTTCCAGTTTCCTGCAATAATTTTCTTTCTCATTTTAAATTATCCTCTCATTTGTTAAATTTTAAAGAACGAAGGCCGAAACGATCTGCCTCGACCTTCGAGTTAGCTTAATTATTTGTTGTTAAGAGCAACAATGCCGGGGAGGTCTTTTCCTTCTAAGAATTCAAGAGAAGCACCACCGCCTGTTGAAATATGACTCATCTTGTCACCAAGACCTGCCTGATTAACAGCGGCAACACTGTCACCACCGCCAATGATTGTTGTTGCATCAAGGTCAGCAAGCATAAGAGCGATTGCATTAGTACCTTTTGCAAAGTTTGGCATTTCAAATACACCCATAGGACCATTCCAAACAACAGTTTTAGCGTCTTTTAATGCATCCTTGTAAAGTTCAATAGTCTTTTCACCAATGTCAAGACCTTGCCAACCTGCTTCAATTCCGCCACGACCAACAGTTTTGCTTTCTGCATCGTTATCAAAGGCTTTAGCTACAACAGTATCAACAGGAATTAACAGTTTAACACCCTTTGCCTCTGCCTTAGCCATC
>JAZNCG010000060.1:0-24355 GCA_045587405.1 Ructibacterium sp.
TGTAGAATGGATAAATCGTGCCTAGGCTATAAGCCTTGGGACACCCGAAGCTGTGTCAAGACACTCCGAGGGCGCGATTTGTTCATTATACGCATTTTATCCATCCCAAAAGGTTAGGAAAGTTCGAACATCCCATTATACAGTTGATAATATTTTCCGCCTTGGTCTATTAATTGATTGTGGTTACCGCTTTCTATTATTTCGCCTTGTTCGAGAACCATTATGGCGTGGGAGTTTCTTACGGTGGAGAGGCGGTGGGCTATTACGAATACGGTTCTGCCTTCCATGAGGCGGTCCATTCCTTTTTCTATTAATGCTTCGGTTCGGGTATCTATGGAGCTGGTGGCTTCATCTAATATTAGGACAGGGGGGTCGGCTACGGCGGCTCTGGCTATGGCGATAAGCTGTCTTTGACCTTGGCTGAGATTGGCTCCGTCGCTTTCTAATATCGTTTCGTAGCCTTGGGGAAGATGGGTTATAAACCAATGGGCATTGGCAAGCTTTGCTGCGGATATTACTTCCTCATCGGTTGCAGACAGATTTCCGTAGCGAATGTTTTCCATTACTGTTCCCGTAAAGAGATGGGTGTCTTGCAATACCATTGAGAGGGAACGCCTTAGGTCGCTTTTCTTTATTTTATTTATGTTAATTCCGTCGTAGCGGATTTTTCCGTCGGGAACATCGTAAAATCTGTTTATGAGGTTGGTTATGGTGGTTTTTCCCGCTCCTGTGGAACCTACAAAGGCAATCTTTTCCCCCGGCTTTGCTACAAGGGAGATATTATTTAAAATTCTCTTGTTTTCTTCGTAGCCGAAGGTCACATCTTCAAACACAACCTCGCCTTTAAGGGGAACATAGGTTAATGTTCCGTCTTGATGGGGATGTTTCCAAGCCCATTTTCCTGTTTTCTTATCAGACTCTTTAATTTCTCCATTTTCGCCAACCGTAACATTTACTAAGGTAACATAGCCTTCGTCCGGTTCCGATTTTTCATCTAAGAGAGCAAAAATTCTCTCTGCCCCTGCAAGGGCATTTAAGATTACATTAAACTGTTGCGACACTTGTGTTATTGGTCTGGAAAAGTTTCGGGTATATTGCAAAAAGGCAACCAATCCACCTAATGTAAGGCTGAAAATTCCCAAATCATATTTTCCCGAGCTGATTGCAATAACCGAGCCTGCTATAGCCGTCATGGCATAATGGATATAAGAGAGGTTATTTGTTATGGGCATAATGATACTTGCAAAGGTGTTTGCTTTTGTGGCGGCGTTGCAAAGTTCCTGATTTATTACTTCAAAATCCGCTTTATTTTCATCCTCATGGCAAAAAACCTTAACAACCCTCTGCCCCTCTATCATCTCTTCTATAAATCCGTTTACTCTACCTATTGCCTTTTGCTGATTTCTGTAATAGTTAGCGCTTTTTCCGCCAATCTTCTTGATAGCATTTATTATAACAACAAGCATAACTATAACCAATATCGTCAATGGCAAGCTGAGAAGAAGCATCATAATAAACACGCTTACAACAGTTATTACTGAAGAAATAAGCTGTGGCAGACTTTGGCTCATCATATTCCGCATTGTATCTATATCACTGGTGTATCGGCTCATTATCTCGCCATGAGTCCGAGCATCAAAATATCTTATAGGGAGAGTTTGCATATGCTCAAACATCTCCATTCTCATTGAATAGAGAGAATCTGCCGCAACCGTTACCATTATTCTATGGTAAAGATATGTGCTTAAAACACCTATGAGATATATGATTGCAAGAACAACTAAAATTCTTAAAAGCCCTGAAAAATCAGGATTTGCGCTCCCTATCATAGGCACAATGTAGTCGTCTATAATTGGGGTTAAGAAATATGTCCCCGCGACAGATGCCACCGAGCTTATAATCACAAGGGCAGTTACCCATATTAAATGCCATTTATAGGGCTTTAAATAGCTCAATATCCTCTTTAGTGTCTTTTTTGCGTTCTTGGGCTTTTTCATACCGCCCATATGTCTTGGTCCCGGAGGCATTTACGCCACCCCTTTCTGTTGAGATTCATAAACCTCACGATAGATTTCGCTGTTTTTAAGAAGTTCTTCGTGAGTTCCAACGGCACTGATTTCACCGTTGTCCATAACAACGATTTTGTCCGCATCACAGACAGAGGATACCCGTTGGGCTATTATTATTGTTGTTATATTTGCAAGCTTTTTGTGGAAAGCATCACGGATTTTTGCATCTGTTGCCGTATCTACCGCGCTGGTGCTGTCGTCTAAAATTATAATTTTAGGCTTTTTAAGTAGTGCTCTTGCAATACAGAGTCTTTGTTTTTGTCCTCCTGAGAGATTAACTCCCCCTTGCCCTAACATTGTTTCGTAACCATCGGGGAAAGAAAGAATAAAATCCTCTGCCTGAGCCGATTTACAGGCTTCTGTAATCTGTTCCTCGGTTGCCTCTTTATTTCCCCAAAGGAGATTTTCTTTTATGGTTCCCGTGAAAAGAACATTTTTCTGCAGAACCATCGCCACCTGATTTCTCAGGGTGTTTTGCTTATATTCCCGAACATCAAGGCCTCCAACCTTAACGGAGCCTGAAGTTACTTCGTAGAGCCTTGAGATAAGATGTACCAGGCTGGATTTAGAGCTTCCCGTTCCGCCAATAATTCCAACGGTTTCCCCCGAATTAATCCTTAAATTAATATTCTTTAAGGCACAGTTTTCCATATCGTCTTTATAGCTGAAAGAAACATTTTCAAACTCAATGGAACCATCTTTTACCGTGATTTCTTCTTTTCCGTTATCGGGAATGTCGGGGGTTGTTTCCATAACCTCCGAAATACGATTGATTGATGCCTTGGATATTACAATCATAGTAAAGGACATAGCAACCATCATAAGCGATATAAGAATTTGGTTTATATAGCTTATAAAACTTACCAAATCCCCTGTTCCCATATTGCCGACAATAATCATTTTCCCACCAAACCACAGGATAACAATAATGCAGAAATATGTTACAAGTTGCATTACAGGCATATTGAATATAACCAGCTTTTCCGCTTTTTTCTGGGTTTCGCAAACAGCACTTGCTGCGTCCTTAAAACCCTCCGTTTCGTATTCCTCACGGACAAAAGCCTTGACAACCCTCATTCCTATAAGATTTTCCTGGGTTTTCATATTGAGTGCATCAAAATTTTTCAGCATCTCCTTAAATCTTGGGTGAGCTTTGGTCATAATCGTTCCTAAAACCACAGCCAAAATCGGTACAACTACTACAAAAACCATAGCCAACCTTGAATTTAACGAAAACGCCATAACCGACGCTGTTATAAGCATAATGGGCGCACGGACCAGACTTCTTATTATCATCATAAATGAGTTTTGGGTATTGGTAACATCGGTGGTCATTCTCGTTATAAGGGAAGATGTTCCAATTTTATCTACATTGGAAAAGGAAAAATCCTGAATTTTATTGAACATCTCTTTTCTTATAGCCTTTCCAAATCCCATACCCGCAACAGATGCTGTCCAGCTGGCAAAGGCACCAAAACCTAAAGAGGCTATTGCCATCAAAACCATAAGTCCGCCTATTTTAGTAACATACACCATATCCTGATTGGCAATTCCCACATCTACAACCTCTGCCATAAGTCTTGGTATAAAAACCTCCATAACAACTTCACCTATCATTAAAACAGGAGTTAAAAAGGTCATCAACAGATACTTTCCCCGTAACAGGGATAAAATTTTCTTCAACTCTCTTCACCTCGTTTTATTTTAAATTCCCTTATATAAGTATGGACCCTCTTCAAGAAATTTTACCTGGAAAACAAAACTATCCTATTTTCTTTTTTGTATATTTCAAGGGGGTTGTTCCCTTATACTTCTTGAAAACCTTTATGAAATAATTCACATCGCTGAAACCACATTTCAACGCCGTATTCAAAACGCTGTCGTTGGTTGTGCTGAGTTTTTCGCAGGCAACCTCTATTCTGTAAAAGTTAAGATACTCAACAGGGGATTTATGGGTCATATCCTTGAAAAACCTACAAAAATAGTTAGGGGTCATATTCAAACAATCCGCCATATCCTCAAGAGTAATAGGGTCGGCATAACGGAGACTTATATAGTTTAAAACCCTCTTAATCTCTTTCAGTTTCTTTGTATGAGTCGGAAAATGTTCGGGAATATCCACAAAGGCATCCTCCTTAAAAACCATTCCCAAAAACTGGTATAAAGCCCCTTCTGCAATTAATCTGTGTGAAACAGTTTTTGCCGCCGCTCCCTCTAAAATCGCAGAAAACAACTCCTGAAAATCCTCCCGCTCTTTGGAGAAAAACGGAAGTATATACTGGGTCTGGTTAATAATCGGTTCGAATATATCCTTTGCAGAATTGTGCTTCTTCATATAATATTCCATATCAAAAACCACACAATCATATTGACAATCAAAAGGCATACAATGGTGCAAAAATCCACTACTTATAAATGCCGTATCACCTTGGGTCAACCTGAACGAAAGCTGATTCATACTTAGAATCATACTCCCCTCCAAAACCCTTACTATTTCATATTCATCATGCCAATGAGGTTGCATAATATATCTGGGCTGATTGGGAGTTATGTGATAAAAAGCAAATGGGAAATCCTCACTGCCGTGAGCACAGGTTTCCCTATAGTCAAGATATTGCATTATTTCACCTACTTAATCTAAACTTTTTTAAAAAAAGATAATATTTTACTATTTTTTGTTATTATAGCATTAGAAATTTCTGTTGTCAACTGGTATAATTGAAAGAAATAAATAAAAATCGGTGTTCCTAAATAATATTTTTTTACTGTTATATGCCGATATATCTTCCACTACTTTTTCATTGGAAGAAATTTGAAAATTTTAAGCCCTGATATGAGGGGCGGAATGGAGAATTATTATGGCAAACAAAAAACTTATTGGACAATACCCCGTTATTGGTATTCGTCCTGTTATTGACGGAAGAGGCGGAGCTTTAAAACTGAGAGATAGTCTTGAGGAGCAGACAATGGCTATGGCACAGGCTGCTAAAAAACTCTTTGAAGAAAATTTACGCTACTCAGACGGAGAACCTGTTAAGGTTGTAATTGCAGATTCTACCATCGGGCGTGTTCCTGAATCTGCCGCTTGTGCAGATAAGTTCAGACGAGAAGGCGTTGATATTACCTTGACGGTTACTCCTTGCTGGTGTTACGGCTCCGAAACAATGGATATGGACACAAGAACAATCAAAGGCGTATGGGGATTTAACGGAACAGAAAGACCAGGCGCAGTTTACCTTGCATCTGTTCTTGCAACTCATGCCCAAAAGGGTCTTCCTGCCTTTGGTATTTATGGCCACGAGGTTCAGGACAGAGATGATGTTACAAATATTCCCGAAGATGTTAAAGCTAAGCTCTTAAGATTCGGAAGGGCGGCTATTGCTGTTGCAACAATGAAGGGTAAATCATACTTACAGATTGGTTCTGTATGTATGGGCATCGGCGGTTCTATTATGGATCAATCCTTTATGGAAGAATACTTGGGACTCCGTGTTGAATCCGTTGATGAGGTTGAAGTTCTCAGGCGTATGGAAGAGGGAATTTATAACAAAGACGAGGTTGCAAAGGCTTTGGCATGGACAAAAGAGCATTGTAAAGAGGGCAGAGATGACAACCCCGATATGGTTAAATTCACTCCTGAACAAAAGGAAGAACAATGGGAATTTACCATTAAGATGTACTGCATAATCAAGGATTTGATTATGGGAAATCCTGAACTTCCCGATGGCTTTGAGGAAGAAAAATTAGGTCATAATGCAATTTGTGCCGGATTCCAGGGACAACGCCAATGGACAGACCATTGGCCAAACTGCGACTACCCCGAAGCTGTTCTTAACTCTTCTTTCGACTTTGAGGGAAAGAAAGAGCCAATCATTCTTGCTACAGAGAATGATGTTTTAAATGGTATCGGTATGCTCTTTGGTAAGCTTTTAACTAACCGTGCCCAGATTTTTGCTGATGTAAGAACATTCTGGTCGCCTGAGGCTACAAAGAGAGTTACAGGCTACGAATTTGAAGGCCACGCTAAAGAAAATGGTGGTATTATCCATCTTTTAAACTCAGGTGCTGCTTGTCTTGACGCTTGTGGCGAATGTACCGACGAAAACGGAAACGCTGTTATGAAACAATGGTGGGATGTTACCGATGAGGATATTAAGAAGATGACAGATGCAACTGTTTGGTGCGAAGCAGGATATGACAACTTCCGCGGTGGCGGTTTCTCCTCACACTTTACAACCAAATCTGAAATGCCCGTTACTATGACCAGATTAAACCTTGTTAAAGGTTTAGGCCCTGTTCTTCAGATTGCAGAGGGTTGGACAGTTAAACTGCCTGATGAAGTTTCCGATGCTTTGATGGAGAGAACCAACCCAACATGGCCATGTACCTGGTTCGCTCCCCGTTGTGACGGAAAAGAGGGTAGCCCATTTAAGACAGCTTACGAGGTTATGAATAACTGGGGTGCAAACCATGGTTCTATAACTTATGGACACATTGGCGCAGATTTGATTACTCTCTGCTCTATGCTCCGTATTCCTGTTTCTATGCATAATGTTCCGGAAGAAGACATTTTCCGTCCTGCTGCATGGAACGCATTCGGAATGGATAAGGAAGGTCAGGACTATCGTGCTTGTGCCGCATACGGACCATTGTATAAAAAATAAAGATTAAAGCATTAGGAATGGGGGTTTTTATATGAAAATTATAGATGCACATATGCATGCCTATACAACAAAAGATGAAAATATCGTTTGGTACGGCGAAAAAACCGATGACTTTTCTGTTATAGAAGAGGATATGAAACGAGCAGGTATTGATTTCTTTTGTGGTTCAATTGTAAAAATAGAAGACGATACAGAAACTAATAAAAAAGAAACATTAATAAAAGTCAATGAAGGGGCTTTAAAGCTTTATGAAGAGCATTCCGATGTATATCTGCCGGGAATTGTCATTCATCCTGACCTTAAAGATATATCTTGCGAATACATCAAAAAGGCTCATGATAAAGGTATTACCTTAGTTGGAGAGCTTACTCCCTACCTTTATGGTTGGAAAAACTATATGGATGCCTTAGAAATATTGGAGTATGCGGCATCTCTTGATATGGCAATAAGCTGTCACCCCACTCATGACGAGGATATGAGAGCTTTAGCTAAAGCTCTTCCCCACGCAAAATTAATTTATGCTCACCCCAATGACAGAAGCTATCTGAAAGGAGAACATATTCCCAGAATGAAGGAATATGATAATATTTATATTGATTTATCAGGTACCGGCGTACAAAGATACAGAACCACAAGAGAGCTTATTAATAATGTAGGAAAAGAGCGTATTCTTTTTGGTACTGACTACCCTGTTTGCAATCCTGCGTCATATGTTGCGGCTGTTATGTATGAGGATTTGACCGATGACGAAAAGGAACATATTTTTTATAAGAATGCCAAAAGATTATTTAATCTTAAATAGTTACAACTAATTCTTAAGTATCACAAATTAAAAGAAAGGGAAATAATCCAAAATCATCCGTTTAGAGATGATTTTGGATTATATATATACTGAAATGAAAAATTTAAAGTACTGCAAACTCTCCAATGAATGGATAAACGGCCTGCCTATTGGAAATGGCAGACTTGCGGCTATGTATTGGGGAAATGACGAGCAAGATATTTTTTCTTTAAACCACGAAAGTTTATGGAGCAGTAGATATAAAGGCAAAGAGGCTCAGATAGTTGCAGAAAAGCTTCCGGAACTCAGGGATATGCTTAAAAGACGGGACTATTTCAGCGCAACTGTATACGCTAATCTGTTCTTTGGGGGAATGGGCGGCGACAGCGGCACTAAACCCGGTAGGATTGACAGCTATCAGCCTGCAGGAAATATTGTTTTCGAAGAAAATAAAGCAGTTAGGGTTTCGGATAGCCAATTGGATATAGACTCCGCTTTGATTTCATCAACAAGAGGTACTACTCTCTGTAACGCTTTTTGTGACAGTAACGACGGAAACATTTTGATTAAATGGCAAAATCCCAATAAAATCAGCGGTAAGTTATTCTTTGAAAGAACAGCTGACCCAGAGGCAGAATACGAATTTTCTTATCTTAAAAATAAAATCAGTTTTAAATGTAGGTTTGTATTCAATGCCCAATACGAGGTAACAGTTCTTGTTGATACAGACGGACAGTTAAAAGCTGAAAATGACCATCTTTATATTGACAATGCAAGCTACATAACAGTATGTTCCAATATAATTCTTTCAGATATTGATGAAAGAGAACTTTCTGTGGACTTCGACCGACTCTTTAATGCCCATAAGGAAACCTTTGCCCGTTATATGAACAGAGTTGATTTTTCAATCGAGGCAGAGGATAAAACAATCCCCACCAACGAAAGAATCTTGAAGATACGCGACGGAGAAGACGATATAAAACTTCAGGAGCTTTATTTCCACTACGGAAGATATCTTATGATATCCTCCTCTATATGCGGTTCTCTCCCTCCAAATCTTCAGGGTAAGTGGAATAATGTCTTAAATCCTATGTGGCAATCCGATTATCATTTGGATATTAATCTCCAGATGAACGAGTGGATGATAGAGTCTGCAAATCTTTCAGAATTTGCCGAGCCTCTGGCAGATTTTCTTTTGAACACCATTAATGGTGGTAGAAAGGCTGCCAAAAATCTCTATGGTTGCCGCGGAATATGGCTTCCTATTGCAAATGATATATGGGGAGAGCCAACCCCTGAATCCTTTGGCTACGCCGTATGGGTAGGCGCTGCTGCATGGATTGCACAGCCCTTATGGGAGCATTATCGCTATACAGGAGATATTGATTTCTTGAAAAACAAAGCTTATAAATTTTTCAAGGAGGTTGCTCTATTCTATGAAGATTTCCTGGAAGAAGACGAAAATGGTATATTGCAGATTATGCCGAGTCAATCTCCTGAAAACAGGTTTGCAGGAGCAGGAATAGTGGCAACTGTTGGAATTTGCTCTTCCAGTGCCATTGATGTTCAATTAGCCTATGATGCTCTTGGCTATGCTATTGAAAGTGCTAAAATCTTGGGTGTAGACTCGGAGCAAATCGAAATATGGGAAACTCTCAGGAAGAAGTTGCCACCTTTTGCAATAGGTAGCGACGGCAGACTTATGGAATGGAACGAGGAATTCGAAGAAGAACAGCCCGGACACAAGCATTTATCACATCTTTATGGCTTGTATCCATCCGAAATATTCACTCCTGAAAAAAGGAAAAAGGAATACGATGCCGCGGCAAAGAGCTTTGCATACAGAATGGCAAACGAGAGCGGTTATACGGGCTGGAGCAGAGCTTGGATTTCAAATATCTATGCAAGACTTGGCGATGGCGAAAACTTCTACAAGCAGATAACAGGGCTGTTGCGGGATTTTGCAACAGAGAGCTTGTTGGATATTCACCCTGACCCGGTTTCCCCAGGAATTGGACCTGATATCTTCCAGATAGACGGAAACTTCGGTATGGTTTCTGCTGTAATTGAGGCTTTGTGCGGATATTTTGACAATAAAGTCCACCTGCTCAACGCACTTCCTAAGCCTTGGAGCAAAGGTCATATCCGCGGAGTTAAACTTCCCGGTGGACACACCATTTCCTTTGAATGGGAAAACTCAAAAATCACAAAGCTTTCTGTTGTTATGGGATTTACTGGTAGTCTTTGTGCGGTTTTGAACGGAGAAGAGATATTAATTCAAGGAAACCCCAAAGAGGAAATTACAGTTTTATAATTTAAAACTGAGTTGTAAATAACCAAAAAAATAAGCAGTTGCAAAATCGCAACTGCTTTTCTTTTTAAAAACCGTTATTCCCGTAACCACCATTATTTGCGCTATCGTTATTTGAACCATTCTGAGGTTTTTGCTTTCCTTCCTCTTTCTTTTGCCCTTTACGATTATTGTGCTTGCGATAGCCACGGCGTTTTTTATGCTGATTTTTTTCGCCTTTTTCCTGTTCTTCGTTATTCTCACTTGAAACAGTTTTCTTCTCTTCGCCCTTATTATTTTTACTATGCTTAGACTTTTTATGATTATTTTCCTTATGCTTTTCTCTTTGTTCATCGGAGTCCTCTTTCAATGAGTTCTCTTTTAATGATTCCTCTTTCAATGAGTTCTCTTTCAATGAGTCCTCTAAACTTACAAGCTCGGGTGTTGAATAAATATCCTCAGGTTCCTCTACAACCTCTGCTTCATCTATTGCATCTGCTTCACAATTTTGGCATCTTTTATTACACTTAAACTCGCCTAATTTATAGTTTTCAAACTTAATCAGCTCGCCGTTGCTATCATTAAAGCGAACCTTAATTTCACCTTTAAGGGTTGCAACATCGGCTACAATCCCCTCTCCGTCAGGTGTTTCAACCTTGCTTCCTCTTGCAGGAAGTTTTTTCAGCATATCCTCGTAGGCGTTCTGCTCATATTGCAAACAGCACATAAGCCTGCCGCAAACCCCCGAAATTTTGGTTGGATTAAGGGACAACCCCTGTTCCTTTGCCATCTTGATTGAAACAGGCTGAAAATCCAGCAAAAAGCTCTTACAACAGAGAGGTCTGCCACAGATACCAAGTCCGCCAAGCTGTCTTGCCTCATCTCTTACCCCTATCTGGCGAAGCTCAATTCTGGTCTTAAAGAGTAGCGCCAAGGATTTAACAAGTTCCCTGAAATCAACTCTACCATCGGCTGTAAAATAAAACATAATTTTACTCCTGTCGAAGGTATATTCAGCCCCAACAAGCTTCATATCCATTTTATGCTCAATTATCTGCTGTGCCGCAAGGTCGAAAGCCTCTTTTTCCTTTATTCGATTTTCCGCATCCTGCTTAATATCTTCCTCTGTTGCAAGACGAATAATCGGTTTTAAAGGCGTAACAACCTCAGACTCCTCTACCATCTTATTAGCGGTTACAACCTTGCCCATCTCAACTCCACGAGCGGTTTCCACCAAAACCTGAGCACCATACTCGAAGTTTTTTCCCACGGGGTCGAAAAAGTATGTTTTCCCACCACTGCTAAATTTAATTCCAATGATTTCTACCATGTATTTCCTCCCAATATTCTGTTACCATACATTGTATTGCAACGGAGTAGTTAGTATTTTTTGTAATACCGGTTATATTACGATTTGTTGTATTTATTAATCTGCGATATCTTTGGGTTATGTCCGAAAATCTTACAGCCGCATCTTTAGAAATTTTCGCAGACAGTCTTTCATATTCCTGCCTCATATCTCTGTTTACAACAGCTGTTTCCGTTTTCCCATACTTATAACTTATAATATCCTTAGCCCAGGTTTCTAAAATATCGAAGATAAAATCGTGTTCCGAACTGTTTGATGTAATAAATCCGATTAGCCCGTATAAATCCCTGTATGTTCCATCCTCTAATTCAAACAGCTTTTGCAAAAGCTGATTTCTCAAGGCAAAATAATTGTCTGCATCTGCCATCTCCAGGGCTCTGCCGATAGAACCACCACTTATTGCCGCCAATTTTTCGGCTTTCTCAGGTTCCATTTTCTCTTGAAAAATAAGATATTTTTCAACTTCAACAATCTTCAGCAAATGAGTTTTTACTATAACCGCTCTTGAAAGAATGGTTGGCAAAAACAGAGATGAATTTTCAGCCATAAGAATAATAGTGCAATATTCAGGCGGCTCCTCCAACAGCTTTAAAAGACTGTTCTGGGCAGTTGCCTCCATTGTATCTGCATAGGGCAGAACATAAACCTTCCTCTCTGCCGAATAAGGACGAATATAGGCATCCTTTTTCATATTTCTTATTGTATCAATCAGAATTTTTTTCTGAGTCTTTTCGGGGTTGTACCGCTGATTATTTATAATAAGAAAGTCGGGATGACTTTCTGCCTTATCTGTTCCTAAAAGATTTGCCCCAAAAATCTTAGCCAAAGACATACGCCCCGTGCCTTTTGGGCCTTCAAATACATAGGCGTGTCCTACACGGCCTGTTTCTAAGGTGTTGCGCAAAACTTTTTTAGCAAACTCGTTGCCGACTATATCACTGAAATTCACCCAAACACCTCTTTCTATCTTATTTCAGAACCCTTATTTTGTCGCGGTTTCCCATCTTTTTAAGGTATTCTGCATCTTCGCAGGTTATTCTCTGTCCCGGAATTAAAATTGCCGCACCGGGAGGGCAAACAGACACTATATCTGCCGAAACTCTGCCCTCTATATCGTCTGCATCAATCTCCTCATACTCCATATTCCAAGCCTCATAGGGAAGATATTCAAGATGAATTTGAGGAATTAGGAGAATTTTTTCCTCCAAAATTTCTTTTTTGTCTTTGGAAAAATACTTAAGGGCCTTTTCCAATTTATTTAAATCCTCTAATGTATTAGAAGAGGTTACAACAAAGACAACATAGGAAAAATCCGACATTTCAGGGTAAATTCCCATTCTTTCTTTTAATATTTCCGTCGCCTTTAAACCATCTATTGCGCACCTTCGAAAATCAACAGAAATCCTGAAAATATCCTGTGGCTTATTCAAGGTACGACTATCTGCAAAATCCAAAACACCAAGATGGCGTATATTGGCTTTAAGCTCCAAAACCCTCTTCACAAGCCGAGTTATTTTCTTTTTGCTTTTCTCCATAGAGATAAT
Organism: Ructibacterium sp.; assembly: GCA_045587405.1. Taxonomy (GTDB): domain Bacteria; phylum Bacillota; class Clostridia; order Monoglobales; family Monoglobaceae; genus Ructibacterium. Next base: position 12,718 of record JAZNCG010000060.1, read on the forward strand.
TCCTTGGTCAATAGATGTCATAAGCAGATAAGAAGGGCTTGTTGTCTGAATCATATTAAGACATCTCTTAACCGTCTTTTTATCAATCAAAGAATTTTTCGAAATATGCAACAGGGATGATTGCCCTAAAACAGGCAAGGTCTTATGAGCACTCTGTATACATATATCCGCGCCTTGCACCATAGCGGACTTTGGAAAAGCTTCGCTAAAGGAAAAATGAGCGCCGTGGGCTTCATCTACTATAAGGAATTTATTCTCTTTATGCAAAAGGGAGGAAATTCCCGAAATATCCGAACAGATACCATAATAGGTAGGGCAGGTTATAATCGCACCCTTGATATCAGGCTCTTTTTCCATAGCCTCTTTAATCTGTTGCGAGGAAAACCCCTCATACAATCCCATCTTTTGGTTAAAAGACGACATCATAAAAATCGGAATGATTCCATTTAAGGTTATTGCCGCTATAACAGACTTATGGCAACTCCTGTCCACCAAAAGCTTATCCCCTCTTTTGCAAGATGCAAGAATTGCCCCTTGCAGACCTATGCTTGAGCCATTGGTTAAATAAAAGCTTTCCTCTGCGCCAAAAACAGATGCCGCTCTGCTTTGGGCTTCTTTTAAAATCCCATTTGGGGCTTGGAGATCATCTGTTTCATTAAACTCGGTTACATCAAGACGAAAGGCGTTTTCCTTAAAGTCCCGATTCAAGCCCTTTCCGCCCTTGTGCCCCGGAATATGAAAGCTGACTCTGTCCTTTTTGTTAAAGGCTTTTATGCTCTCCAAAAGAGTCATAAAAACACCTCCGTGCCTTTATTTTGCGTTTTTTAAAAACTAAAACTGCAAGGATTTGCGGATAAAATCAGATAAATCTTCAATTTTAACACGCTCTTGCTCCATACTATCTCTATGACGAATTGTAACACTTCCGTCTTCTTCGGAATCAAAATCATAGGTAATACAGAAAGGTGTACCAATTTCGTCCTGTCTGCGATAACGCTTACCGATACTTCCTGCCTCGTCAAACTCACAAACAAATTCCGATGCCAATGTTGCGTATACCTCTCTTGCCTTGTCCGAAAGCTTTTTGGATAAAGGCAATATAGCCGCCTTAACCGGCGCCAATGCCGGATGGAAATGCAAAACTGTTCTTATATCATTCTTCTCTGCATCTATAACCTCTTCGTCATATGCCTCAACCAGGAATGCAAGAGTTACGCGGTCTGCTCCCAATGATGGCTCTACGCAATATGGGATATATTTCTCGTTGGTTTCGGGGTCGTTATACTCCATCTTTTCGCCACTGTGGTCGCTATGCTGTTTGAGGTCGTAATCGGTTCTGTCTGCAATACCCCAAAGCTCTCCCCAACCAAAGGGGAACATAAATTCAATATCTGTTGTTGCATTACTGTAATGGGAAAGTTCTTCTTGCTCGTGGTCACGCATTTTGATATTCTCCTCTGCTATACCAAGAGAAAGCAAGAAATTCTTGCAATAGTCCTTCCAGTATTTGAACCATTCAAGGTCTGTTCCCGGCTTACAGAAAAACTCAAGCTCCATCTGCTCAAACTCACGGGTACGGAAAGTAAAGTTACCGGGAGTGATTTCGTTTCTGAAAGATTTACCAATCTGACCTATTCCAAAAGGAACCTTCTTTCTGGAGGTTCTTTGAACATTCTTGAAGTTTACAAATATACCCTGAGCCGTTTCAGGACGGAGAAAAAGTTCATTTTTGCTGTCCTCTGTAACGCCCTGGAAAGTTTTAAACATAAGATTGAATTTACGAATGTCCGTGAAATTATGCTTTCCACAAGTAGGGCAAGGAATCTTGTTCTCTTCGATAAATGCCATCATCTTCTCGTCTGACCAGCCATCAGCAGAAGAACCTGTTGCATCTTCGATAAGCTTGTCCGCTCTGAAACGGGCTTTACATTCCTTACAATCCATAAGTGGGTCGGAAAATCCGCCTACATGGCCCGATGCAACCCATGTCTGAGGGTTCATCAATATTGCTGCATCAAGACCTACATTATATGGGCTTTCCTGTATAAACTTTTTCCACCAAGCCTTTTTAACATTATTCTTGAACTCAACACCCAAAGGACCATAATCCCATGTGTTTGCCAGTCCGCCATAAATCTCGGAACCTGCATAAACAAAACCTCGACCTTTACATAAGGCTACGATTTTCTCCATTGTTTTTTCTGTGTTTTTCATAATACTCACCTTTCTTATTTCCCATCTATGCCAGCACCTGTTATAAAGAGGGCACAACAATCTCATTAATACCTTTTATTGTAACACATACTTTATATAAATTCAAGTCCTAATCCCCATTTTTCAAATATTTATATAAGAAGTAAATTTGTTACAATAACAGATAGAATTATCCCCGTAAAATCAGCAGAAAGTGCCCCTTTCAAGGTATGGCGCGTATTATTAATTCCAACCGCTCCGAAGTATACTGCGATGGTATAAAAGGTGGTTTCGGTTGACCCCATCATAACCGAGGCTATTTTACCGCCTATAGAGTCGGGGCCTGAGTTTTTAAAAATATCGGTTACTATGGCGGTAGCTCCGCTTCCCGAAAGAGGGCGTAGTATTGCCAGGGGCAATACCTCCTGAGGAAAATTTATGCCTTTAAGAATTGGTTGCAGAGCTTTTCCCAAAAGTTCAATGGCACCGCTCTCCCGTAGCATAGAGATTGCAACCATAAGCCCCACCAAGGGGGGAATGATTTTTATGACTCCCGATAACGCCTCGCCTGCTCCCTCTACAAAGCAATCGTAGACCTTGACCCTTTTTATCATACCTATCAAAATAAACCCAAAAATCATTATGGGTATGGTTAATAAAGAGATAAGCCTCATAGTTTATTTCTCCTTTCCAATGCCTTTGTCATAAAAATTCCCACAGCCAACGCAAATACACTCACCAACCATACGGGAAGAATAATCTCTCCCGAATCTGCCGAGCCGTAGAGTTGTCGAAGAGATATTATTGTTGTTGGTACAAGCTGGATAGAGGCTGTGTTTATTACCACAAGCATACACATATGATTTGAGGGAATTTTTTTGTTAGGATTGATGGCGTTTAGCTCCTGCATAGCCTTAATTCCTAAAGGGGTTGCGGCGTTACCCATACCTAAAAGATTGGCAACTATATTCATAACAATACTTCCATAGGCTTTTGAGTCGGGACTTAATTTGGGGAATACAAATGTCATAATTGGTCGAAAAATCTTGGCAACAAAGGCAATAAGTCCTGACTTCTCGCCAATTTTCGACATTCCTGTCCAAAGACAGAGAATTCCCAAAAGGTTAATAGAAAGCTCTATGGCATCTACCGCCCCCTTTAACGCCCCTTGGGAGGTTGCCTCTAACCTGCCTGTAAAACAAGATACAACAAGGGAAATCAGAACAATACCTCCCCATATCCAATTCAGCATATTTGTCCCTCCTACACAGTTTTTATATTCTATGCAGACAATTGGTTAATAATGCTAAAAACCGAGATAAAACGGCGTATTTGCCATTTCATCTCGGTTTAAAATTCAAAATGTAATTATCTTATTTTGAGTTTATATAAGCAGTTTTTGATGGTTCGTCCCATGAAACAGTGGTGTCCATCGCCTCGGCAACAGCACGCAAAGGAATATATGTTCTGCCATCAAGGGTAAACGCAGGAACATCCAACTGAATTTGTTGACTATAATTCTTAACCATAACATCTCCACCGACAATAAGCTGAATAACATTACTACTGTCATAGGATGTAAGAGTTACCATATATGTGTTTGGGTCCCAGTCAACATTATAGCCCAACTTCTCCGCAACCGCACGGATTGGAACCAAGGTTCTGTCGCTTATAATCATAGGGTCGCTGTCGGGATATGCTCTTTCCCCATCTACAACGATTTTAACAGCCCCCATATCATAGGAAATGCTGTCTAACATAGCCGCAAACTCTGCATAGTTGTTAGAATCTGTGCGTCTTTCGTAGGTAAGGTAGTATAAATAACCATTTTTCAACGCAGCAAAATTGGTTAAATAAAAATACGCAGGCTCATAATTATAAGCAGTTGCTGTATACGCCTTCTCAAATCGGAAGTATTTAACTCCGCCGTGAGTTTCGTATGAAGTTTTCTCCGACTCGCTTGTTACAGATATATAAGCCCCACCATTTGCTTTGCTTAACGCTGATGCTAAAGCGCTGTTACTATAACCCTCTTGTGCAATTCCTATCCAATCACTCTCTGTCAACATATCTGTATGATAGAGGTCTGTAAACGCTTTTGAAATTAATATATGTTCGTATTCACTGCCATATCTGCTGTACGCTATTTGGTCGCCTGTGTTATCTACACAGTACCAATTATCAGACAAGTGAAAACTCAACCCATAGTTTGGGTCACTGAAATACTGGGCATTTACAGTTACCGATAAACAACCCAAAATCAAAACCATTGATACTACCAAAGCTACTATTTTTTTCATCTAATAACCCCCTGCTTGTTAAATTATTTTATATTTTAATACTACCACGAATATATCCTTTTGTCAATGTATGATTAAGTTTTTAGCATAAATTTTACGAATGAAAAATGTTCCTCTGCCCTTCTTCACTAAAATGGGGCTGTCATCGAAGATGGCTAGAGGATTTGGTTTTCCCATATTCCCCATGGAATGTGACGCTTGCCATTCATGGCATAGCCCTGTCCTACAAAATTGTATTCCCCATAGGTTTTTACTCAAAAAAAAGCGAGGGGATTTCCCCTCGCCCATTATACACATAGTATAATTATTTGAGTTCAACTTTAGCTCCAACTTCTTCGAGCTTTGTTTTAATCTCTTCAGCTTCTTCTTTAGCAGCACCCTCTTTAACTGTCTTAGGAGCGCCATCAACAACTGCTTTTGCTTCAGCAAGACCAAGACCTGTAATCTCTCTAACTACTTTGATTACCTTAATCTTCTGTGCACCAGCATCTGCCAATACTACATCAAATTCGCTCTTTTCTTCAGCAGCACCGCCTGCACCGCCTGCAGCAGCTACCATTACAGGAGCAGCAGCAGATACGCCAAACTCTTCTTCTAATGCCTTTACAAGGTCATTTACTTCAAGTAATGTAAGTTCTTTAATTTCATCAAGAATCTTTGTTACATCAGCCATTTTAAAAATCCTCCAATTTATTAATTTTTTCTTTCTAAATTTTCTTAATTTTCCCCGTGGCTTATACAGCCATCAGGATTTCAACATTTTTGCCCTGAATATTATTCAGCAGCGTTTTCTTCTGCAGGAGCCTCTTCAACTGCAGGAGCTTCCTCAGCAGGAGCCTCTTCAACTGCAGGAGCAGCTTCCTCAGCAGGAGCAGCATTCTGACCTGCAACAGCACCTTCATCAACAATAGCCTGCAATGTTCTTGCCAGCTTGCCAATAGGTGACTGCAACGAGCCAAGCATCTTGGATATAAGTGTTTCTCTGTTTGGAATTGCAGCGTAAACCTTAACCTCATCCAAAGAAATAACCTTGCCATCTACAAATCCACCCTTAATCTCAAGAGCTTCATTATCCTTTGCAAAATCTACCAAAACCTTAGCAGGAGCTACAACATCATCATTACTTGTAGCGATAGCTGTTGGTCCGTGAAGAACGGAATCCAACTCATCAAGACCAGCTTCCTTTGCAGCAAAACGAACGAGATTGTTCTTTAAAACTGTGTACTCAACGCCAGCTTCTCTGAGTTTTACACGGAGTGCTGTGTCCTGTTCAACAGTAAGACCTCTATAATCGGCCAAAACACCTGCTTGGGCATTTTGAAATCTCTCTGTAAGTTGTGTAACGATAGCCTTTTTGTTTTCTAATACTTTTTGACTCGGCAATGTACATCCTCCTTTCTGCATTTTAGTTCCGCAGGAGTTCGCGAGATATTTCGCGAAACCTCCGAGCCTATGAAAAACCCCTCGCAGTTTGCGAGGGGACAGATGCATAGTACATTTTGTCATCCTCGGCAGGATTTACGGCTTTTGCCACCTGCTGTCTGCGGAATATATAAATTTACTTTTTTTTAAAAATTAGTCAACCTTATTTGGGTTGATTTTAATTCCGGGGCCCATTGTTGAAGCAATGGATACGGATCTAAGATACTGACCTTTAGCAGCAGCAGGCTTAGCCTTAATAACTGCGCCCATAAGAGCGTTAAAGTTAGCACTTAATTTCTCAGCTCCGAAAGAAGCTTTACCGATAGGACAGTGAATAATGTTTGTTTTGTCCAAACGATACTCAATTTTACCTGATTTAATATCCTCAATAGCTTTTGCAACATCAGGTGTAACTGTACCTGCTTTTGGGTTAGGCATAAGACCTTTAGGACCCAATATTCTACCGATACGACCTACAACACCCATCATGTCAGGAGTTGCAACAACTACATCGAAATCGAACCAGTTCTCAGTCTGAATTTTCTGAGCCAGCTCCTCTGCGCCTACATAATCAGCACCTGCAGCCTTAGCTTCATCAGCCTTGCCCTCACGAGCAAATACTAACACACGAACTGTCTTACCGGTTCCGTTTGGCAATACAACCGCACCACGAACCTGCTGGTCAGCGTGACGAGAGTCAACACCCAATTTAACATGAAGCTCAACTGTTTCATCAAACTTAGCTGTTGCTGTTTTGCAAACCAAGTCGAGAGCTTCCATTGGGTCATATAATTTACCCTTTTCAAGCAGCTTTACGCTGTCTTGATACTTTTTACCTTTCTTCAATTTAAATCCTCCTAATGTGGTTTCACAGAGCCTTTAGCTCCTCCCACTTTTTTCAATAAATCTGTAACCTAAAATTACTCCTCAACAGTTACACCCATAGAACGAGCTGTTCCTGCTATCATTGACATAGCAGCTTCTAAAGATGCTGCGTTAAGGTCAGGCATTTTCTGCTCTGCGATAGCCTGCAAGTCTGCCTTGCTGAGCTGTGCAACCTTTGTCTTGTTAGGAACACCTGATCCGCTCTGAATCTTACAAGCCTTCTTGATCAATACAGGAGCAGGTGGTGTCTTGGTTACAAATGTGAAGGATCTATCCTGATATACGGTAATTACAACCGGAATTACAAGACCTGCATCCTTCTGTGTTTTCTCATTAAACTGCTTTGTAAAATCCATAATATTTACACCGTGCTGACCCAAAGCAGGACCTACCGGTGGTGCAGGAGTTGCCTTACCTGCAGGAATTTGCAATTTAATGTAACCTGTGATTTTCTGTGCCATTTAAAATACACCTCCTTGTTTCACAAACGTGGTAATATCGGGATATCTGCCCCATGGCAGTCTTCCCTCCCACAGACCAATACTTATGTATTGGAATATATAAACGGAATCATCCGTGTGGGTAACATTCTTATTATTAAACCAAAGCTTCAACCTGGTTGAACTCCAGCTCAACATCTGTATCTCTGCCAAACATAGAAACCTTTGCGTGAATTTTCTTTTTATCCAACTGGATATCGGTTATTGCACCGACAAAACCTTCCAAAGGACCATATTTAATCCTTACATTGTCGCCGACAGCAAAGTCAATCTCGACAGTCTTATGCTCAAGACCCATACTCTCAACCTCCGCCTCTGTAAGAGGAACAGGAGCTGAACCGGGACCTACAAAACCCGTAACGCCTCGGGTATTACGAACAACATACCAACTTTCATCCGTCATAACCATCTTGACCATAACATAACTTGGAAAAACCTTGCGCTCAACAATCTTTTTCTGGTTATCTTTAATCTCAACAACCTCTTCCATAGGAACACGAATTTCCTGGATTATATCCTGCATATTTCTGTTCTCTACGGTTTTCATAATATCTGTCATAACCTTATTCTCGTAACCGGAATAGGTATGAGCTACGTACCATTTTGCGTTTGCCATAATAAACGGGAGCGAATCCCTTCCCTCCTATTACTATCTATTGACGAATAAAGACATACCCCAAGTAAAGAGCATATCAAGAGCCCAGATAACCAGACCCACAATCAAAACATAAATAATAACAACCAAGGTATTCTTTTTAACCTTCTCAAATGTAGGCCAAACAACCTTTTTAAGTTCTGCTTTGACTTCTTTAAAATAACCAGTAATTCCGGCAAAGAAACCTTTCTTTGTCTTCTCCATAATCTACACTCCTTTAAGCAACTTCCCTTAGGGAAATTTTCATACATACCTTCAAAATCAACTATTTTGTTTCTTTATGCAATGTATGTTTTCTGCAGAATTTACAATATTTGTTCATTTCCAATCTGTCAGGACAGTTCTGCTTATTCTTTGTGGTGTCGTAATTCCTCTGCTTACATTCTGTGCAAGCAAGTGTAATCTTTGTTTGCATTCTTTTCACCTCGTTCATACAATCTAAAAAGCATAGCTTTCTTCACACAAATAAAACCTCTTTTGCAGAGGTATTATTTATATTATCATAGTCAAATAGATTTGTCAAGTTTTTTTTAAACATTTTTTCATTTTTTCATATTGGTTTATTTTTGTCATATAATATTATGAGGAATATTATATTTTGTTCGTTATTTGTGGGTGCATATTCGGGGGAATGTTGCGCGTGTCATAGCACTTTGTCGGCAGGTGCCAAACCCTACAAAAACCTAAACAGCAAGGAGTTAATTATGAAACAAGGTTTAAAACTCGCATTTGTATATATCGGTTTGGTTATTGGCGCAGGTTTTGCCTCAGGCAGAGAAGTCTTTGAATTTTTCAACCTTACCTCCAATACCAATCACAGTCATATTGTTTTGGCCACCTTTTTATTTATGATTATCTGCTACATAATATTAGACAGAGCCTATACAGACAACATCAAAACTTACAAGGACTATCTTTTTGCCTTAACTTCCAAAGCCGAAAAATTTATTCGTATATTTATGGCAATCTATCTCTTTTGCGGTTTTTTCACCATGCTTTCGGGAAGTGGAGCTTTGCTACATCAATTTTTAAATTTTCCTACCATAATCGGCTCATTAATAATGGCAGGAATTTGTTTTTTTACTCTAATATACAATATAGAAGGAATTGTTGCCCTGAATACTATATTAGTACCTCTTATGATTATAGGAATAATTTTCATTTCCCTTATTTCTGCCCTAAGAGGTGTCCCCTCGGGCTTTTTCGGCTTTGGCGAAACAAAAAATATGTTACTTTCTTCTATAATATATGTAAGCTATAACACAATTTCTGCGCCTGCTGTCCTTGTACCGCTCCAGAAAAATCTTAATCCTAAAGAAATCCGAGTCGCATCTGTTACAGGCGGATTCGCTTTGGGGCTTTTAATTATGGTTGTATGGTTGGTGCAAGGGCTTAGCCCCGAAATTGTTTCAAATAGTCAAATCCCTATGCTGGCTATAGCAAACTCTCTGGGAAAAGGTTACGAGATTGCTTATTCTTTGGTGCTGTTTATGGCAATATGCACCACAGCTGTTTCCCAAAGCTTTGCCATTGTTGAATATTTCCCCAAGGTACCACGGAAAATCCGCTCCGCAACCTTGTGCCTTGTTGCTATACCCTTTTCGCTTATAGGTTTTTCCACCCTTGTTGCAAAGCTCTATACCTTTTTTGGGGTTCTTGGAATAGTATGGATGATATTCATTTTTGCAGACTATATCAAAAACCGATAATTTTTTTAATTTTTTTGAAAAAAGCTATTGACATAATCTAATATCTGTGATAGAATAGCTTTTGTTCGCTGGTGTAGCTCAATTGGCAGAGCAGCTGATTTGTAATCAGCAGGTTGCGGGTTCGAGTCCCATCACCAGCTCCAAAAAGCACTTCTTTTCAGAAGTGCTTTTTTGTTTTATCCAATACATATCATTTTCGCAATTGTCAGCTTTTATCAATCTCTCTGTTACAATCCTAAAATTTCTTCTATTTCTCTGCAGGTATCAACAACATATTTCCCGCCTGCGTTAACCAATTCTTCTCTTCCTCTGAACCCCCACGATACGCCAATGGTGTCCACTCCTGAATTTTTGCCGAACTCCATATCTACATCAGAGTCGCCAATATAAACAACTTCCTCTGCCGACACCTTAAACTTATCCATAAAATATTCCATAGCCTCCGATGATGGTTTTTTCTCAAACCTCGGGCTTTGACCTATAACCTCATCAAAAACATTCTCTCCAAAAAGAGTCGCAACTACCTCGTTTGCCTGGGATTGCGGTTTGTTGGTTATGATTCCAATATAACAACCCCTGCCTTTTATCTTTGCCAACAACTCTCGCACCCCCTCATACGGGAGGCTTTCTACACAACAATGGTTCAGATAATAATTATGGTACTTTGAAATCAGCTCCTTAATTTCCTCCTCCGTGCCATCTCTCATAGCTCTGCGACAGAGCTTTTCCATTCCGTTTCCAACCATTTTGTTATATGCCGATATAGGATATGGCTCTCTTCCCATCTCATTTAAGGCATAATTTACAGCGTTTCCTATATCCTTAAGAGTGTCTACTAAAGTTCCGTCTAAATCAAATGCGCACAATTTCTTCATTATTTTCTCCTTGTCCCAATTAAAATGAAAGTCTTATTACACAATAACAATGGTACGACTCGCCAAAGCAAATCGTACCACTTTATTTCTTATCTCAAAAATCCAAAGCTACGGATTATTACAGGCTCTATCGCTTTTCCTTTGCAAATCTGGAAGAAGCATATAATCTTGACAATTACCAAAGCCACAGCTAAAATTCCATATGCAATAGGAACAATAAATGTCCAGCACAAAACCAAAGCACATAGCGCACCTAAAACATTTATAACCTCAAACTTAAGCGCCTGTCTTACATGGAACGACGCATAAGGAGATGTCCCCCCTGCCAGCAAGGCTACTAAAATTCCAATCCAGCCCGAAAGGTATACAAGCATCGCTATAACCTTATTTGCAGAAATATCGGCTGCCTCAAACTCGGCTGTATGGTCGTATGGGTCATAGGCCGGAGTGTAGTTGTACTGAGGCGCATTATACTGCTGGTTATACTGTTGCTGATTATACTGCGGAGCATTATACTGCTCAGTAGGCTCGTTATTCTGAGTCTGGAACTGAGTTCCGCAAACATCACAGAACAAAGCGCTATCATCTAATTGTTGATTGCACGATGGACAAACTTTCATATTCATCTCTCCTTAAATATAACATATTATTTATCGGGAAAGTAACTCCCTCTCCCACAACACAGCCCGAAAACTATGTTGTTAAAACTGATTATATTCTATCATTTTCAAGGAAATATGTCAAGATTTTTAAGTTCACAGCTGGTTTTTCTACTTTTTATCTAATTTTTCTATGCAAATTCTGTTAATTGAGCCAATAGCCTTAACACTCGTAAAACAACGCAACCAATATATCAGCACACTCAAAAAAAGCTTGGATGATTAACTTGCGAAGCAAATACCACTGTGCGAAGCACAATAAAACTATCGTAGATAATATAACTTGCCGCAAGGCAAATAAAACTGAAAAAAGCATCGACTAAGAGGCGTACTGTTGAGGACAGTAAAGGCTCCCGCAATTTAGCGAGAGCCTTTAATCATTATAGAAGCAATCTTTTTTCCATTTTATTGCATTTGTGTCTATGTATTCCCATATTTTT
>JAZNCG010000061.1:0-10583 GCA_045587405.1 Ructibacterium sp.
ACCGATATATACATCACAATTCGAAATAACAACATTGAATTTATCGGTTATGGTTACAACATAGGTTTCTTTTTCTTCATCACCGCTGCCGATTGTACCATTGTCATCTCCGGTGTTGGATTTACTGTTAGGTACTACAAGTACACCGTTTTCATCGGTTAAACCTGTTACCTTGTTGCCGTTTGCATCTGTGAAGCTGGCTGCCAAATCAGCTTTTGGCTGCTGAGTTTCTGCGAAGTATGCAATCAATTTGGTCGGCTTCTCAAAGTCAAGAAGTCTGCCATTTGTGAGAAGGATTGATACATTGTCGTATACATCAATTATAATTTCACTATTGAAGATAGGCTGATCATTTTCATCAAGCAAAATCAAGATATAATCGCCAACCTGTGCTTTACCGTCTTCATCTGTGTTATCTTTATCCACGAGCTGTGCAAGTTCCGAAGTCTGAAGAGTTTCTTCGCAAACTGTACATTCAATGTGCTTGTTTCCGCCATGTTCGATGGTTGCAGGCTCATCTACAATCCAATCGCTCGGTGTGTGGCCTTTAGGATCAATATAATCTGCTTTGTATGTGTCGCCGCAAGCTTTACATACATAAGTGCTGAATCCCATAGTTGTGCATGCTGCCTCTGTTACTGTTACTTCGTAAGCATGTTCAACCTCGTCTGTGTAATCACCGATATATTCGTTACCGCAATCTTCACAGGTATATACTGTAAAACCGTCTTCGGTACATGATGGAGGTGTAACTGATTCGCTGTATTTATGCGGAAGCTTATCTGTGTAATTTCCTACATAAGAGTCTTCACAGTTTGCACAATCAAACGCGCTGAACCCGAATTCCGTACAAGTTGCCGGAGTTACAGTTTCCACATAATCATGAGCAAGTTTATCGGTATAGTCGCTTACATATTCATCATCGCAATCACGGCAGGAATATGTTGTATATCCCATTGCAGTACAGGTTGCAGGTGTTACTTCTTCATCATAGTCGTGAGGAAGGACATCTGTGTAACTGTCGATGTATGAGTGTTCGCAGTTTTCACAATCATGCTGTGTGTATCCTGACTGTGTGCAGGTTGCTTCAACTGTTATGTCGTTGTAGCTGTGGCCCTTCGGAAGTTCAAGAACTGTTCCGCAGGTGTCACAAAGCTGAGGTTCTGTACATGTTGCCTCATCGCCGGGAGTATGGCCTGTTGCATCAGTTGCAATGATCAACTTTTCATCACATCCTGCATTTGTACAAAGGTGTTCAACTACACCCTCGCTTGCACAGCCGGAGCTTGTAACTGTTCTGCCTTCATCCCAAGCGTGTCCTAATGCATCTACATAATCTGATACATAAGAGCTATTGCACATTTCACAGATGTTGTTTGTATATCCATCTTCTTCACAATCAGGATGTCTTACAAGCTGTCTGTATCTATGCTCAACCATAGGTTTAATGTTGTTGATGTAATTGTCACCGCAAACCGTACATACATATTCATCATATCCTACAGACTTACAGCTTGCATCGTGAGTGTGCTTGCCGTATGTGTGGTCTGCAAGCGGAGTTGATTCCTCGTAGAAATCTCCGCAGTCTTTACACATACGAAGCTTAACACCGTTCTGCTTACAAGTTGATTCTCTGATTAATATTTCACCGTAGTTATGACCGGTTGCCTGAACATAGTTTGTCTTAATTAAGTCACCGCATCCGTTACATTGAAATCTGTCATATCCTAATGTTTCACATGAAGGCATAACAGTTTCAAGATAGTGGTAGTCATGCTCATGGGTCTGCGGAGGAATTACAACGATTGTTCCGTTGTTTTCCTGCTCCTCCAATAACCATACATAACCTACACCGTTCTCGGTCATTGTTTCACCTGCATAGATATAGTCTATTTCATAATATACAGTGTGATATCCTGCTGTTGTAAAGTTCGGTGCAGATGTTCTGTTACAGTTACCCGCTTCAGTTCCGTATCTGATTCTTGTTGTTACATTAGATTCAGAAAGGTCTGCAACTTCAACTGTATGTGCTTCACCGTCAACTTCACCGTAGTATGAGGTTACTACGGATTTTGCTACTACATATTCGCTTGTTTCAAATCCGCAGTCTGCACATGTTTCTGCAACATAGAAACGGTTATTTGCAAGCTGACCATCTACAAGCTGAGTAAAGTCATGAGCTTCTCTTGAACGAACTGCCTGCGCATATGTGCCTTTGCAATATGCACAGTATTCGCCCTCTTTTAAGTTCACATAATGCTGTGTGCTATTATACGGAATATACTCTGTATTATCAAAATCAACAAAGAATGTGTTATCACAAGAATTCAGAATATATATATTCCGGTTATAGTTATATGCTGATGGACCTTCTGACGGATTAAGTGTTCCGCATGCATTACAAACAGCCTTATTCCAATGGTATCCTGTAAATGTTGCATCGACACCGGGAGTGCCGTCATCAAGGTTATAAAACTTATCACCTTTTTCATTAGCACCATCCGAAAACTTTACACCTCTGTTTGCCGCTGTTTCACCTGTACGGGTATATTCCGGCACGCGATATGTTAATACTGTTGTATCCTTATTACATTCAAAACAGTACTGTGTTTCATATGTAGTAGTTGCGTTCATATCAAGTTCATTTGTTCTGCCATTTGCAACAATCCAACTATCTGCCGGATCTACATATTCATTATCCTGTGCAGCAAAGCCTGTAGGCATTATACCTATAATCATCATGCATACAATAAATAAAGAAACTATCGATCTGAATTTCGAATTATACTTTAGTTTCATTGTAAAATTCCTCCTATTTAATTAAATTTTATACCTTGTTCTTCGTTTTCTTCTTGTTCCGGATTTATCAATGCAATACATTCGTCATATCTTTCCGAATATTTTTGATAATTAATATCATGTAAATCCTCCAAGAATTCCTGCTCAAATACCCAAAGATGGTAAGTTATTTCACCAACTGTTTTCCTGATACCTGTATCCTCTGCAATCCCTGTTTGCAAAAGTTGATCTGTAAAATTGCAATACACCGGATTTACATATGCTGCATTCTTTGGTGTAACAAGTTCATCAACACTTAGCGTAAGATAACAGTAGTGATCAATTTCACCATCATCCTCTAAATGACTAAGGTTTATCCAAATGTTATATCCTTCTCTTCCGTCAGCTTCGTTATTAAATGTCTCTAACAGCAAGGTTGGGAAATACATGTGGACATGACCATCATCACCCATTATGTCGAAGGAACAAAGACTGGAATCAAAGCTTGGCACTTTGCTCTCTTCCCAACTCATAATTGCATCTCTCCAATATTTTGAGTATCTTCTTGAGGTTTCATTTCCTCGAGCTTTTTTCTTGCCCAATCAGGCAAGTATTCATCTTTAATTTATGGTTTGTAAGTTTTTATGTAAAGAAAAAGATAAGAACCTCAATTAAGAAGTCCTTATCTTTAAATTAACTTAACATAATATTATTCGGGGTTTCTTCCCAATGAATTAAGCCAATTTAGTAAATCTTTGTCGTCTGACCACAAAGATTTATTGGTTTTATCCGGAATAAGCGATTGGACTTTTTCCAATGCTTTTCGTTTCATTTCAGTGTCAGCACGGGCATATATTTCAGTTGTTTTCACATCTGTATGCCCAAGAAAATCCCGTATATAAATTATGTTTACATCAGCTTGCAACAAGTGCATTGCCTTGCTGTGCCTTAATATGTGTGGTGTTATATCAGAAAATAAAGAGTCTTGTTGCTCCCCTAATTTAACAGCATATTTATTCACTATATATGCTATACCGGCTCTTGTCATTTTGTGATTTTGACGATTAACAAAAAGTGGCATATCGAATGATGAAGAATTATTTAAATTCTTTTCTGTTAAATAATTCAACAAGACTTCTTTTGTTTTTGGCATTATTGGAACGACTCTGGTTTTTCGACCTTTACCGGTGAGTTTTATAACCGGAGGTTCCTCCAACCTTACATCTTTTATCTTTAGATCGACAAGTTCTTGAACTCTTGCTCCGGTATCATAGAGAGTACATAACAGAGCAAAGTCTCTTCGCCCGGACATAGTGTTACAATCCGGCAATGACAAGTATTCTGTGAGCACTTCTTTGGGAAGATAATCTACAGCAGTCTGTTCTGTTTTTCGGAATGGAATGTTTAAAATATCTTCAAAAGCTACAAAATACTGTGGGAACTCACATTGTGCATATCTAAAGAAACTACGAAGAGCAGCAAGTCGCTGGTTAAGCGTAGAAGTTGAATTCCTGCGTTCATTTTCTAACCAATCCATAAACTCATTTATTAATTCTGAATTGAATACTTCAAAATTTAGTTTTAATAGGTTTGTGCGTTTAAAATCTTTGTAAAATGTTAGAAAAAGACAAAATGTATCCCTATATGAATAAATTGTATTTTGACTAACATTACGCAATCCTGGTAGATAAACGCTGAAATAATGCGATAGACACTGCGAAAAATCCCGTTTACCTGCCATATATAACACCACCTTTACTCTTCGTATCAGAGTAAAAATCCTCAAGTTGTGTAATTATGTGAGGATATAACTCTGCTGTGAGTTGCAAATATTTTTGAGTGCCTGAAATGTCGGCATGTCCCATATAAGTGCATAACAGCGGTAGAGCAGATGTTAAATCCTTCTTTTCTAAACTCCATTGCTTTAAAATATGTACCGCATAAGTATGTCGCAGGTCATGAACTCTTGGTCCGTGTTCCACTCGTGGTATATTACATTTATACAATATATCACGAAAAACACTATAAATACTTGAGGTATGATATTCTCCCTTGTATGCGTTTGAAAAGAAAAAATCACTGTCAGTACAGTTCTTGTGCACCACTTGAGAGTATTCTTTACATCTAATGCACAATGATTCTGCAATAGGGATGCTTCGACTTTTGTCAAATTTCGATTTCCTAATATGCACAATGCCGTTAATAAAGTCTACATCGTGCAATTTCAATCCTGTAGCTTCGGAACTTCTTAAACCACATGCATATATCATACGGAATAATAGAGGCATTGTGATATGCCTAAAAGGCGAAACAGGAGAATACTTAAGGGCATCAAGTTCTCGAAAAATTGAAGCCAGTTGCTTATACGAAAAAATATATGCATTAAAATCAGATTTTTGTTTAGGAATGTATAATGTTGGGAATACATATGCTTCCATTCCATTTCTATTCATAAACTTTGCTAATTGTCTTATAGTATTTATTTTTATTTTAATGCTTTTGGGTGCAGCTTCTGTGTGACTTGCTAACCATTTTTCTATCATCATTTTTGAAACGAAAGTATTGTTTTCAGCAAACTGTTTATGCGTTTCGATGAATCGGCTGAAATCTCGCACAATATATGCATCAGAGTAATATGAATATCCTAATTTCTGTTTTTCAGATACAAATTCTGAACCTATTTGCGATAATGCACCATCAATCAAAGGAGTTTTCTTTTTCATTGAAAATCACCTCCTCCGGATCGATAATACACTGCTTTAGGTTTTTAATATCAGATTTTAGATATATCATTGTGCTATTGTAGTCACTGTGCCCAAGCACACCAGATATTATAGGTAATGGTGTGTTTTCTTCAAGCAATAAACTTGCAAGGCTATGACGTAAAGAATGAAGTCCTTTTTTATGAGGGATGTTTTTTGTAACCCCGGCTTTAGAAATATACTTTTTTATTTCATTGTAAAAAGTGTTTTTCGGGGAATATGGTACATATGGAGCTTTTAATCTCACAAATACATTATTGGATTCACATTTAGGTCGTGTATGTTGCAGGTAATCAATAATTGCCCAGCCTGTTTCGCTGTCTAATGGTAATGTAACTGCGATTCTTGTCTTTGACTGCACAAATGAGATTTCATTCGTAGACCAGTTAATATCAGTTAATTGCAAGTTCCTAATATCACCTGCACGAATACCAAGTTTTACTGCCAAAAGTATAACAGCATAATCGCGCTTACCTGTTTTGCTGCTTCTATCAATTGACGATAGTATTCTCGCTATTTCTTCATTTGTAAAAGTAGATGGGATCTCTGAATAACGATAAACTCTACCTAAAACAATATGTGAACTAAAATCCTCATCGATAACACCTTTTATATAAAGGTATTTAAGGAATTTTCGGATTGTTACCATTATACTATTGTATGTCTTAACATGGTATCCACAAATTGTTTTCGAAAATGCATTGATATGTTCTGATGTTAATTCATCAACCTTCTTAACATTAAATTCATTTAGAAAACAGAGAAATCTCTTAATTTGAGGGATTTTTGTTCTTATTGTGGCTTCTGATAAATACTGCGAATTTAGATATTTAATATATTCCATAGCTGTGTATTCAAATTGAACTGGGAATGGTACAACATCAGACATTTCATGTCGAAGTATAATCCCATGCAATTGTAAATCACCAAGTATCCTTATCGCACGTCTTTTGTGTTTGTAGCCACGCGGATTTTCGTTTATCGTTTTTTCAGGGAAGAAACCATAGACATCTTTTAAAAAAGCTTGACCTAATGTTTCGCTAAAATATAAGATATCTTGGTTTTGTGCGTAGTTAACAAGTTTTCTCCATACACACGTATAACTAGCTATTGAACCTGATGAATACTTTTGCCGGTAAAGTTCTTCTTCAGCATTAGCTATTAATTCTGATAATGGCACATATTTGCCATTAGGCATTGCAGTAGTTCGCATACTGTCTCCTCCTTTTGTATTTATAATTTTGCATTTCTGCAATTTCATTATATCAAAAAGTGTGAGTCTCAGATATTATGCGAACTATTTTTGTTGAAATCACTGAAAGGAAGTGAGTTAAATTGATAAACTTTACATAATAGAAAACTAACCATAAATTAAATTATGTCAAGCTTGACATAATTTAATGACACCTAAGACCTGATGTCTGTCCCATCTGGCTTTGTCATCATCTGCAAGGCAGGTTGCATATACTGCCCTGCCCATAGCGGTTGGATTGCACCCGAAACCGCCTGTCGCAATCCATAATTGGTTTTCAGGGGACCAATATTCTTCTTTCAGGTGTTTATGGCTTATAACCACTACCTTATCTTCCAAATTACCAAGTTCGGCTTCACAATGCTCTCTTGTAAAAAGATTTAGTTTGTCAAACTCTTTTAAAACATGCTTTGCAAGTAAATCAATAATGCCGGGATTGATTTGAGTAATAAGGCACTCTCTCATCTCCTTATCGTCTTTAATCCCGGCATTGAAATTTGAAGCCCACTCTTTAATATCTGCGGAGATCCTTCCGTCATTATCATGCGTTCTGACAGTGACAGCATACATATTCATCACTCGTTCCATACCGAATTTATCGATAAGTTTTCGGGTGTAACTGCCATCACTGTCAACACAATTATCTCTGTAGGCATTGGCATGGAAGCCTGTTTCCTCATCCTGAATATAGTCTCGGCATCTTCGGTTTTCATATTGACTCTCGTTGTACAAGTCCATATCGTTGTCTATTCTTGCACGTTCTAAAGAGTACCTGTAAAACTGAACCGCCATTTACTATTCACCTCACATGCTCATCTCCGGCCCTGTCTCGGTCTGTTCATCCTGATCTTCCGACATCTCTTCATCGTTCTCATCTGCTTTTGGAACATCTGAGTGTTTCTGGGATTTCTTATTTCCGGATTTTTTATTGTTTTTGCCTTCTTCATTGTTCTGCTCCTCCTGCTGAGTTAATTTCTGTTCATATGCTTCTATTACTGCGTTATGAAGCGCATTTCTGCTCTCCGCAGTAATTGGAAAACAAATATCCTCATAGTTCTCGCCGACCTTTCGGGAAGGCATTAATACGAATGGTCCTTTATCGTTCTCGTAAATTCTTACCCCTTTTACAACGAATTCATCGTTGATGGAAACTGAGGCCATGCCTTTTAAGCTTCCGGGTCTTGTCGTTAATGTTACATTAGCTTTGTAATCCATAAATCTTTTTCCTCCTCTTATATAATTCATCATCCATGAGTCTGATTCGCTCACCTATTGCTTGTACAACCGTAACTGTTACGGCATTTCCTGCTTGCTTATACAGTTGATTATCCGAATTTATTGCAACCATTTTATCTATCTGTTCGTCTGCAAAACCTTGCAGTCTTAAGCACTCTTTCGGCATAAGCTTTCTGATTTTGCAGCCCATTAATATTCCATGTATGTCGCATGCGGTCAAGGTAAACATCGGACAGCCATCCGGTCTGAATCTTTGACCTTGCTGTCTTTTATATAGTCTTGTCGGAGTAAGACATGGCATATAACACTCAAGTATTGCTGAGTTTTCTCCTCTGCGATTTGTTATCCCACTGTTGTATCTGCTTTTAATGCATCTTGCCAAGCAAGTGATACATGGGTTCTCATTCATGTCTATATACATGCCTGTTTTACCGCCTTGACCGCCTGCATTGGCCGCTAATGTACAGCTTAAGCAATCTATGTCGTACACTCTTTGGCCTTGACTTCCTCCAATGATTTGCTTAAGAGTTTGTGGGTTGCACTCTGTGAAAGGTAATACTTTTCCGGTGCATCGGATATCACGATATCCGAAAGCATACACTCTTTTTCTGGATTGGGGAACATCGAAATCTGCGCTGTTAAGCACTTGCCATTCAACACCATACCCCAATTCATCAAGTGTTCGCAGGATTGTAAGGAATGTTTGGCCTTTGTTATGACTAAGCAGTCCGGGAACATTTTCAAGAAGAAAATATTTAGGCTGCCTTTCTTTAAGAACTCTTGCAATCTCGAAGAAGAGAGTTCCTCTTGCATCTTCAAAACCACCTCGTTTTCCGGCAATCGAAAATGACTGACACGGAAATCCTGCACAAAGGAGATCAAACTCCGGGATATCCTTTGGGTTAATCTTTGTAGCATCATTAAAAAATACCTCTCCTTCAGTATCAAATATGGCATTGTAGCTTTTATTGGCAAATGGATCGATTTCACAGTGTCCTATACACTTAAAACCTCCTGCTCTATCAAGTCCTGCCCTAAAGCCCCCAATACCGGAAAACATATCAAAAAATCTTATCATTGTTTTCATCGCTCCAGTCTGGTGACTAAAGCTAACCGACACTTTATGAAGGTATTAAATTTTTATGATTCTATTTTATTTCTTTCCGCCGTTGTTACCTGCCGATTCGTCTTCAGTACACATTTTAAGTTTTTCTCGTACTGCAGCCTGTATGCTCAACAGCGACTCTTTTGTGTAGCCATCAAGAAGCTGATAAGCTTCGCTTTTTGTAAGCAGTACCCCTGCATCATATTCATGCAGGAATCTGCCCTTTTCTACCATTGGTGTTATAGTTAGCCTCACACCGTCGAAAACAACCTTGATATAGGTGTTGTTGCCTATTTTATGCAAGAGTTCTCGGAATAAAAACGGTAGTGTGATTCGGCCTCTTGTACCTGTAGTCCTGTAAATAGTTAAATTCATAATCATCATCTCCGAATAGACTTAATTGTTTGGGTTCGTTTTTTCTTCTTTCGTTTATATCGTAGTTGGCGATCAATAGCTCCTTGAACTGACTGCCGGAGTCATACCGATGAGCCAGAGGGTTTGAGCGAGTATGTTCAACGATTATGTAATCCTTATATAGCTCTTTAACAAATTCACAATCGTTATATGATAACAGAAACTTACCTTTAATCTCTTTTAATGTGTTATACAATCTGACATGGTCTTCTTTAGGAAATTCAACTAAATAATGTCCTTCCGTTTCTACATACGGGGGATCGAGATAAAAGAATGATTCATATCTGTCGTATTGTTTTATGAGACTTTCAAAATCCTTGTTCTCAATCACAGTTTCCCGAAGCCTGAAAGACGCTGCTTCCAAAAGCTCTAATGCGCTTAAAAGGTTAACAGGCTGACCTCCGAAACTCTTTCCTGCACTTCCATAGCTGTACCTTATCATCTTATAGAAGGTGGCAGCTCTTTCCACATCATATAAATTCGCCTTTTCTGATAAAATCTTGATAATAATTTCTGCATCTTTCTCATCAAAGAGTTCCTCTGCTATCGCTATTTCTTCTTTCATAAACGGATAGCTTGGTGCATCCATATTTAAGAAGTCCTGCAATACGCTGAATTCCTGCCTACTGTGTAGGTTATAAAATTTTAATGTCTTGATAAGTGCCATCGGTCTTTCTTTTAAACATTTGAACATATTTACAAGGTCGGAATTAAAGTCGTTGTACACTTCAAATTTTTCTCTTTGCTTTGCAAAGAGGATTGAAGCACCTCCGCCAAACACCTCTATGTACCTTCTGTAAATTAAAGGGAAAGACCGTATGATTATATCTCTCATTACCCTTTTAGCACCTACATACGGAATCGGACTGTTCTGATATCTTATTATCTCAAACACCTCCGATTTGGCATAAAAAATGACGGTTGTATTTACTTTTTTTACAACCGTCAGTTAACTACGATATTTATGCCTTAGGTGCATCTCTCGCAAAATTACTGCATCTTATTTTCACAACAATCAGCTCCTTTCTCAATATTT
>JAZNCG010000062.1:0-3744 GCA_045587405.1 Ructibacterium sp.
TTTTCTTATCCATCATCATCATTCCCATTCCAAGCATTGCACCTGTTAAAAGTCCGGTTGAAAATTTACCCATATTTTTAATTCCTCCTTGTATTTATGTCTTCAAAAAATAGTATTTGTAAAACAAATATAAAAATTCAAAAAAATTTATAACAAATATTTACAATAAACTAAAAGAAACGCCTTGACTAAGAGTTAAATTTAGTGTATGATAGTGAATAATACACTTTTAACGAAAATGGTATAAGATAATTTTGGAAAAATGTTTTGTGTTTTTAACATATTAAAAAAAATGTTATAATATTTAGTGTGTAGGTGTTTTATTTAATAAAGGAATAGAAAGGAAGATGGTTATGGCAAAGGTAGTTCCATTTAAAGGGCTTCGTTACAACATTGAAAAAGTTAACGACTTGGCGAAGGTTACAGCACCGCCTTATGATATTATTTCTGCTGATGAAAAGCAAGAACTTTATAATATGGATGAATATAATATTATTCGTGTGGACTATGGTATGACTTTTGAAAACGATAACGATGCTGAAAATTGCTATACAAGAAGTGCAGTATATCTGGAAAAATGGATGAAAGAAAAGGTTCTTCAATATGAGGAAAAGCCAGCCCTGTATATTTACGAGCAGGTATTTTCTTTAGCCGGTGTTGATCCATCTCATTCCTTGAAAGGTATTATAGGCTTGGTACAGTTGGAAGAGTTTGATAAAAATATAATCCTTCCTCACGAGGAAACGCTAAGCAGAGCAAAAACTGACAGGCTTAATTTGATGAAAACAACAAAAGCGAATATGAGTCAGATTTATTCATTATATATGGACGAAGAAAATGAGATTGCTATGGCGATTGATTCGATGAGTGATTGTGAGCCTACATTTAGCTTTATAACCCATGAAAATATCACGCAGAATATATGGGTTATTACAGATGAGGAAGAAATTACAAGACTGACACAGATGTTTAAAAATAAGCAGTTGTTTATTGCAGATGGACATCATCGTTATGAAACAGCATTAAATTATCGTGATATGCGTCGCAGTGAAACAGATGCAGATGGGGATATGCCATATGATTATGCTATGATGATGCTTGTTTCTATGAGTAATAGTGGTCTGTTTGTTTTTCCTACTCATAGACTTATAAAAGATTTGGACAGTTTTGATGAGATGCTGATAGTTGGATTGTTAACGGAAGAATTTCATGTTTCAAAAATTCATTTTACTGAGGGGAATTATGCATCTATTATAATGGAAAGATTGGCAAACACAGTTGATGAAACTCTGTTTGGATTATATACGGGTAAGGATTATTATTATTTACTAAGGCTTAAAGATGATAATACAATAAGCTATGTGGTAACGGATAAGTCTGATGCATATAAGAATTTAGATGTAACAATTTTACATAAGCTTATTCTTGAAAAGCATATGAGCATAGATGAAGAAAATATGAGAAATCAGAAAAATCTTGAGTATACAAGAGATGAGCAAGAGGCGGTTGCAGCTGTTAAGCGAGGGGATTATAATTGTGTTTTCCTTATGAACCCAACTAAGGTTTCTGAAATAAGAGATATTGCAAATGTAAAAGAGAAGATGCCCCAGAAATCTACATATTTCTGGCCAAAGCTTGTTACCGGTATTGTTATGAATAAATTTGAGAATTAATGGCGATTGCTGCATGAAAGGGATGTAAACAGATGAAAATAGGAATAATGGGTTTTGGCGTTGTAGGTGGCGGAGTTGGAGAGATTATTGCAAATTCTCCTGATGGACTTATGAGCAGAAGCGGTGAAAAAATTGAAGTTGCCAAAATATTGGATTTAAGAGATTTTCCTGATAGCAAGTTTGATTGTTTCACAAAGGATTTCAATGATATTTTAAATGATGATGAGATAGAGATTGTAGCAGAGGTTATGGGCGGCACAAAGCCTGCGTATGATTTTACCAAACAGCTTCTGTTAGCGGGAAAACATGTTGTAACTTCCAATAAGGAATTAGTGGCAAAGCATGGTACAGAGCTTTTGCAGATAGCAAAAGAGAAAAATGTTAATTATTTGTTTGAGGCAAGTGTTGGTGGTGGTATTCCAATTATCAGACCTTTGTATTCAAGTCTTTCTGCAAACGAACTTACAGATGTTTTAGGTATTTTAAACGGAACAACAAACTATATTCTGACCCAGATGATAAAAGAGGGAGAAAGCTTCGAAACAGCTCTTAGGGGCGCACAGGAAAAGGGTTATGCAGAGAAAGACCCGACGGCAGATGTTGAAGGACATGATACTTGTAGAAAGATAGCGATTCTTGCGTCCTTGGCATTTGGAAAATATGTCGACAGTGAAATGATTGAAACAGAGGGTATAACCAAAATAACTCTCGAAGATGTAGCCTATGCAGAGGCAATAGGCGGAGTTATAAAGCTTGTTGGTATGACATCAAAGGCAGAAGACGGAGTATATGCAAAAGTTTGTCCTGTAATACTTAAAAAGGATTATCCTTTGGCAGGAATTGATGATGTTTTTAACGGAATTATGGTTAAAGGCGATGCAATAGGAGATGTAATGTTCTATGGTAGAGGGGCAGGCTCTCTTCCGACTGCCAGTGCAGTTGTTTCTGATATAATTGATATTGTGAAAAATAAGGATAAGCACATTCGTCTTGGATGGACAGAGGGAGAAGAAGGTTATCTTAAAAACAGTAATGAGCAGGCATTTGAATTTTATGTTCGTATGTCCGGTACTCCAAGTAGCCTGACAGATAAAGGGCTGAAAATTATCACTCTTGCGGATGAAAAGTACAGAAATGAATTTGCGATAATAACCCCATTGATGTCAGGGTATGAATTTGAAAAGTTCTGTGCAAAGCTTTCTGAATCAAACGAAATTTTAGGAACTTTAAGGTTGGTGGCAGAATAATGGTAAAGGTTAAGGTTCCTGCAACAAGTGCAAATATGGGACCGGGCTTTGACAGTATGGGAGTTGCTTTGAGTTTATATAATTATATATCTGCAGAAGAAACTGATGGTGGTCTTAAGATTGATATACTGGATGAAAGCTCAAAATTTCTTGCAAAAGATGATAGAAATCTTGTTTATAAATCTATGATGGCGGTTTTTAATAGGGTTAATTATAAACCCAAGGGGTTGCACCTTGTATTAGAAAACAATATTATGGTTACTCGTGGTTTGGGAAGCAGTAGTGCCGGAATTGTTGGAGGGTTAGTTGTCGCCAACAAGATGACGGGTGAAACTGTTTCAAAGGATGAGTTATTAAGTATGGCGGCAGATATAGAAGGGCATGCAGATAATGTAACTCCTGCGTTATTTGGTGGATTTACAGTGAATGTCCGTGATGGTAAAGCTGTTAAGTATGTAAGAGAGAAAATTGGCGATGAGCTTAGATTTGCTGCGTTTGTTCCTGATTTTTATTTACAGACCAAGCGTGCCAGAGCTGTTTTGCCGAGAAGTGTTTCTATGCGTGATGCTGTTTACAACACGGGAAGAAGTGCTTTGCTTGCAAGTAGTATTATGAGTGGTAAGTATGAGAATATAAGAACAGCTGTTGGTGATAAATTGCATCAAAGATACAGAAAAGGATTAATCCCGTATATGGATGATATATTTAATTTTGCCTATTCTCGGAATGCTCTTGGGGTATATCTAAGCGGAGCGGGACCTACCATTGTAGCTATTGTTCATAAGGACAATAATATGTTTGAATTTGAAATGAAAAAAATTCTT
>JAZNCG010000063.1:0-5105 GCA_045587405.1 Ructibacterium sp.
TGCAGAATAATGGTATGTCGTCTGCTACTATTACGAGGAGACTTGCCTCTATACGGTCTCTATATAAGTTTTTGGTTGCGAAAAGATACATTGATAAAGACCCGACTATAGATGTTAAAGGGTTTAAAGTGGAAAAAAAGATACCTCGTATATTAACTAACAAAGAAATTGAATTAATTCTCGAACAACCTGTATGCAAGGATTTTAAGGGTTATAGAGATAGGGCGATGCTTGAATTATTGTATGCCACAGGCATCAGGGTGTCTGAGCTTATATCTCTTAAGGTGTCAGATTTAAATACAGATGTAGGGTTTGTTACTTGTACCCATCGGGGAAAGAATCGGGTTATTCCTATATATTCTATTGCTAAAACAGCATTAAACGAATATGTATCTAAGGCAAGAAGTAAGCTTGAAAATATTGAGGATAAAGATATCTTGTTTTTAAATTTAAATGGTGCTAAACTGAGCAGACAGGGGTTTTGGAAAATAATAAAATGGTATGCAAGAAAAGCAGGAATAGATGCAGATATAACCCCACAGACATTAAGGCATTCCTTTGCGATACATCTTTTGGAAAAAGGTGCAGATTTAAAGTTTATACAAGAAATTTTAGGGCATACGGACATAGCATCAACCCAAATATATGCCCAAATTCTTAACAATCGAATAAGTGATATGTATATTAAAACTCATCCCAGAGCGGGTAGGTGAAAATAAACTTTATAAAATTTTGGAAAAAAGCCAAACAGGCAGAATGGAGAAAAATATGAAAGTACTTGTAATTGGAAGTGGCGGAAGAGAACATACTATTGTCTGGAAATTATCACAGAGCGAAAAGGTCGATAAAATATACTGTGCTCCGGGAAATGGAGGCATTTCTGAACTTGCTGAATGTGTTAATATTTCAGTTATGGATTTTGAAAAATTAACTGCATTTGCTAAAGAAAACAGTATTGATTTAACGGTTGTTGCCCCGGACGACCCATTGGCAGCGGGTGCGGTTGACGCATTCGAGGCAGAGGGGTTAAAAGCCTTCGGGCCTAATAAAGCGGCGGCAATTATAGAGGGGAGTAAGGCTTTTTCTAAGGACTTAATGAAAAAGTATAATATCCCCACAGCTGCTTATGAGGTTTTTGATAATAGTGCAGATGCTATTGAATACATTAATAAAGAAAATAAATTCCCTGTAGTTGTAAAAGCTGATGGATTAGCGTTGGGTAAAGGAGTTATTATAGCTCAGAATTTTGCCGATGCAGAAGGGGCTGTCCATGAGATAATGGACGATAAAATCTTCGGAGCGGCAGGAGGCAAGGTTGTCATAGAAGAATTTTTAACAGGCCCTGAAATATCAGTTCTTGCTTTCACTGACGGAAAAACCTTAAAGCCTATGGTTTCTGCTCAGGACCATAAAAGAGCTTATGATAATGATATGGGTCCAAATACAGGCGGTATGGGAACATTTTCTCCGAGCAGAATTTACGACGCTTCAATGGAAGAAGAATGTATGAAAAATATATTTATGCCAACAATGAATGCCATGAATTCTGAAGGAAGAACCTTTAAGGGCGTGCTGTATTTTGGTCTTATGAAAACTCCTGATGGAGTCAAGGTTATTGAGTATAATTGTAGATTTGGTGACCCTGAAACTCAGGTTGTTTTGCCGAGATTAAAGACGGATTTGTTTGATATATTTAATGCCGTTGTAGATGAAAAACTGGCAGATATAGAAATTGAATGGGAGGATAATGCGGCTGTATGCGTGGTTTTGGCATCAGGAGGATATCCTAAAAATTACGAAAAAGGATATGTAATTGATGGTGTTAAGCAAGCAGAAAGCCTTGGTGCATTGGTTTTCCATGCAGGCACTACTTATAAAGATGGAAACTTTGTTACATCAGGCGGCAGAGTTTTAGGTGTTACTGCGGTTGGAAAGGATTTGGATGATGCAATAGAAAAGTCCTATTATTTTGTAAAAGCAATTAACTTTAAAGATATGCATTATCGTAAAGATATTGGTATAAAGAAGTATTAGAATTTAAGCTGTAAGTTATAAAACCTTTGACAAGCAGCTATATAATCACTATTAAATTTAGATTCTTCATTTTGTTCAGGATTGTAAAGTTTCGGACAGTGTTTCGAGTCCATATGTTATCCTGAAGGTGAAGAATCTTTTTTTGCTTGCTTTAAATAGAGCAATAAAGAGAGAGGTTTCTTTCGTTTTTTGTTGAATGGAAATATTACAATATTGTTTAAAACCTTGACATGAGATTTCATTTAGATTATACTAATAATGTATAATTGGAGTTGTTGTGTTCAACTTTTATAATAATGTTGGAAGGATGAGTATTTTGGCACAAGATAAAAAATTAGTAGAAGAAATTACACCTATGAGTGAAGATTTTGCTCAATGGTATACTGATATAATTAAGAAGGCGCAACTTTGCGAATATTCAGGTGTTCGTGGGTGTATGGTTATTCAGCCATACGGATATGCCATTTGGGAAAATATACAAAAAAATCTCGATTCTCGGTTCAAGAGAACGGGAGTAGAGAATGTATATATGCCTATGTTTATACCAGAGAGCTTGCTTCAGAGAGAGAAAGATCATGTTGAAGGATTTGCGCCTGAGGTTGCTTGGGTAACTCATGGTGGAAGCGAGAAATTGCAGGAACGCCTTTGTGTTCGTCCTACATCTGAGACCTTGTTCTGCGAGCATTATGCAGGGGCCATTCGTTCTTATAGAGATCTTCCTAAGTTGTATAATCAATGGTGTAGTGTTGTTCGTTGGGAAAAAACAACTCGCCCGTTTTTGAGAAGTGCGGAGTTTTTGTGGCAGGAAGGACATACAGCTCACGCTACGGCTGAAGAGGCCCAGGAGCGTACAAGACAGATGCTTAATGTATATGCAGATTTTTGCGAACAAGAGCTTGCTATCCCTGTAATAAAGGGTCAAAAAACTGATAAAGAAAAATTTGCAGGCGCTCACGAAACATATACAATAGAGAGTATGATGCACGACGGGAAAGCCTTGCAATCCGGTACAAGTCATAACTTCGGTGATGGTTTTGCTAAAGCTTTTGGAATACAGTATTTGAATGATAATAACGAAATGGCATATGTTCACCAGACATCATGGGGGATGTCAACGCGTATTATTGGTGCTATAATTATGGTTCATGGTGACGATGCCGGTCTTAAACTACCACCGAGAATTGCTCCTATTCAGGCAGTAATCGTGCCTGTTGCTCAACATAAAGAAGGCGTTTTGGAGAAAGCAGAAGAGCTTTGTAATCAGTTATCTGATAAATTCAGAATTAAACTTGATGCAAGTGATAAATCTCCGGGTTGGAAATTTAGTGAATATGAGATGCGTGGTGTCCCTGTTCGTGTTGAAATTGGACCTAAAGATATAGAAAAAAATCAAGCGGTTTTGGTTAGCCGTCTAGATAGAAGTAAAACCTTTGTTTCTCTTGATAACATTGAAGAAGAGTTGCAGATTGCACTTGATAAAATTCAGGCGCAAATGCTTGAGGCTGCTCGCCAAAATCGTGACGAAAAGACAAGCTCTGCTGTGAACTATGATGAATTTAAGAAAATTATTGAGGAAAAAGGCGGATTTGTTAAGGCTATGTGGTGTGGAGACGAAGAATGTGAGCTTAAGATTAAAGAAGATACAACAGCTACTTCAAGATGTATTCCTTTTGAACAGGAGCAAATTGGAGAAACTTGTGTATGTTGCGGAAAACCTGCAACAAAGATGGTTTATTGGGGTAAAGCATATTAAAATATTTGGAGGTGACCGAATAGATGTGGGATATATTTTATGAGAAAATTTTAACACCATTTATGTTGTTTAGGGCAACTGATATTATTGACATATTGGTTGTAACATATTTGGTTTATGTATCTCTGAAATTTATTCGGGATACAAGAACTGGAAGACTTTTAAAAGGGTTAGTTCTTATATTTTTGGTAACGCAAGCAAGTGCATTTCTTGAACTTAGTGCTGTAAACTATATCCTTACAAATGTTTTACAATTAGGTTTGGTTGCTCTATTGATTGTTTTCCAACCTGAGTTGCGACGCGCCCTTGAACATGTGGGAAGAACTTCTATGAGCAAATGGTTCGACTCCAAGGGTGAATTTGATAAGGAAGCCTTGCAGATGGTTAAAGAGGTTGCTCATAGCGCTCAGGCTCTTTCTAATACTGGTACAGGTGCTCTTATTGTGATTGAAAACACAAATGATATTTCTCCGTTAATCAGCTCGGGAATAAGGATTGATGCTGTCGTAACAAGTGAATTGCTTGAGAATATATTTGTTGTAAATACGCCTTTGCACGATGGCGCAGTTGTTATACGAGATAATCGTGTTGAATTTGCAACTTGCGTTTTGCCATTGTCACAGAATCCTACATTGAGTCAGGAATTAGGCACAAGGCATCGTGCGGGTTTGGGAATTTCCGAGGAATCCGATGCTGTAGTTGTTATTGTTTCGGAGGAAACCGCCAGAATTTCTATTGCATACAGAGGTGCTTTGGAAACAGGATTTAATGAGGATACCTTGAATGAACGCATCATAGACCTGCTTAACTCATCTGTTTTAAACAAAAATGTTGATGACAGCAAAATTAATAAATTAAAGAATTTATTAAAAGGAGGAGAGCGGAAGTGAAAAAAATTTACGAAAACGATAATGCTTTAAAAGTATCCTCCTTTTTTATAGCGATAGGTATTTGGATCTATATTGTTCTTGTAAGCGGGGCGCCAACAAGCTTTACATTTTCTAATATACCTATAACGATTATTGGTGAAGATATTATTAATGGCAAAGATTTAACGGTTGTAAGCAGCGAAGTTACGACTGTTGATGTCAGGGCGATTGGCAGTCGAGAGGATATTGATAATTTAGAAAGATACGAAAAGCCTATTAGCGCTACGGTGGACCTTTCGGATATTACATCAGAGGGAACATACGAGGTAAGCGTAAGGGTAACTTGTATTGAGTCTGATATTGCAACCGAGATAAGAAGTTCAGAGAGAATTAAGATAGTAATAGATGAAATAATAGAAAAGAAATTTGATGTTAAGGTTAATACAAGA
>JAZNCG010000064.1:0-8334 GCA_045587405.1 Ructibacterium sp.
GGTACAAGTAGTGCAGGTAAGAGATATGGACATGTTATTTACATTGAGGATGTAGCAGGTGATAATGTGTACTTTACCGAAGGCGGAAGCGGATACTATGAAAAGGGAACTGATGGTGTTGTTAAGGTTGCAACTCGTCAAGGAATATTAGATGGTGTCAGCAAAAATGGTAGTAAAATGGGAAGTGTTGCTATAGGATTTATAGACCTTTCTAAATATTAAAAATAACAGCCGAGGCATTTGCCTTGGCTATTATTATGGTCAAAATAGGTTACTTAAGTTAAATGCTTTAACTCGCAAAAGCTGATGTTTCATAATTTGCATAGACATCTTTATTTTCAAGTTTTCTTTTAACAACCTTCTCCTTGCGTAAATCTCGCATAAGTTTGCGCAAAACCGCCTTTTGAATTAAATAAATACTACTAATAACTGCAATAGAAATGATTTCTCCCATAATTTATCCATCCTTTCTTAAAAATTGGATATATAGATTTACATCAGTATAATCTTGAAATATCTATATATAGTACAGACCATTTTGCTAAGGTGAACTTCGGGTAAATCGTCATTTTTTACTAAAAAATCCGAACTTCACTTTGGCAATCAAGTTTCCTGTTGTACTTAGTATATCAAGTTTGGTGGGTGTAAAAAAGGACAGTGTTTATTAAAAAAACTTTACCTTAATTGTAAAACTAAATGCAACTTTTCTTGACTTTTACTCGTACAATCTTCTATTTACATTTTCACTTTAGCGCAATAAAACCTATAATTTTGTGCTATAATAATTACAAAACAATTAAAAAACTGACATATTCGCTATATGGTGTAAGTTTTCTTTTGACAACCTCAATATTTTGTGCTAGAATGAAAAGTAAAGATTAATGTTTGGAGGTAGGCAGATGGCTGCAAACAAATATGATGATACAAGTATATCCTCGTTAAAGGATGAGGATCGAGTAAGAAAACGCCCTGCGGTTATATTTGGTTCGGATGGTATTGAGGGTTGCCAGCATTCTATGTTTGAAATTCTCTCTAATGCCATAGATGAGGCAAGAGAGGGCTACGGAGATACTGTGTATATTACCAGATATATTGACCATTCCATTGAGATTGAGGATTATGGAAGAGGTTGTCCTATGGGTTATAACGAAAAAGAAAAGCGTTATAACTGGGAGTTAGTATTTTGCGAAATGTACGCAGGTGGAAAATATGACAACAATGCAGGGGGAGATTATGAGTATTCATTGGGGCTGAATGGACTTGGTGCTTGTGCGACTCAATATAGCTCGGAATATATGGATGTTGAGGTTTTGCGAGATGGCAACAAGTATAATCTTCACTTTGAAAAAGGAAAGAATGTAGGCGGATTGGAAACTACAAAGTTTCGTCATAGGCATACAGGAACTCGCATTAGGTGGAAGCCTGATTTGGAGGTTTTTACGGATATAGATATTTCTCTGGATTTTTATCAAAATACATTAAAGCGGCAATCTGTTGTAAATTCGGGAATTAAATTTATATTTAAAAATGAAAATGAACCCGGAAACTTTGAAACTTTTGAATATTACTATGAAAATGGCATTGTTGATTATGTCAAGGAGCTGTCGGAGGGAAGCGAGCTTACGGCGGTACACTTTGTGGAAACAGAACGCAAGGGAAGAGATCGCGAAGATTTGGATGAATATAAAGTTAAGATGAGCTTTGCATTTTGCTTTAATAATACTAAGAATTTTATAGAGTATTATCATAATTCAAGCTTTTTGGAATTTGGCGGTTCGCCTGATAAGGCTGTGCGGAATGCCTTTGTATATGCTATTGACCAATATTTAAAGCAAAATAATAAATATACAAAAAATGAGAGTAAAATTCAATTTTCCGATGTAGAAGACAGCTTGATTTTGGTTGGTAACTCTCTTTCTACAATGACCAGTTATGCAAACCAGACAAAAAAAGCTATTACCAATAAATTTATTCAAGACGCCATGACAGATTTCCTGCGTGAGAAGTTGGGCATTTATTTTATAGAAAACAAAATGGATGCAGAAAAAATTTGCGGACAGGTTTTAGTAAATAAGAGAAGTCGTGAAACGGCGGAAAAGACCAGAATTAATGTAAAGAAAAAGCTTGGCGGAACATTAGATGTTGCAAATCGTGTTAAAAAGTTTGTGGATTGCAGAAGTAAGGATGTTTCAAAAAGAGAGGTATATATAGTAGAGGGCGACTCTGCTTTAGGGGCTTGTAAGTTGGGCAGAGATAGTGAATTTCAGGCAATAATTCCAATCAGAGGTAAAATATTGAATTGCCTTAAAGCAGAATACAATAAGATTTTCCAAAGCGATATTATAGTTGACCTTATAAAGGTTTTAGGATGTGGAGTTGAAATAACTTCAAAGCATAACAAAGAATTAAACTCCTTTGATTTGGCAAATCTTCGTTGGAACAAGGTTATCATATGTACCGATGCCGATGTTGACGGATACCAGATTAGAACCTTGGTTTTGACTATGATATACAGACTCGCTCCGACTTTGATTAATGAGGGGTATGTTTATATCGCCGAATCTCCTCTTTATGAAATTAACTATAAGGATAACAGTTATTTTGCCTTTAACGAAAGCGAAAAATCCGATATAATCAAAAAGTTGGAGGGCAAGAAATATTCAATTCAAAGAAGTAAAGGTCTTGGCGAAAATCAACCCGAAATGATGTGGGAAACAACTATGAACCCTGAAACTCGTAGGCTGATTAAGGTTATGCCTGATGATGTTGTTAAGACTCAGGAGATGTTTGATTTATTGCTGGGTGATAACCTGGCAGGAAGAAAAGAGTATATTGCCAATTTTGGTCATGAATTTATTGATATGACGGATGTTATGTAGAGGAGTACAGATGATGAAAAAACCGATTATTGAAGAACAACAGATAACACAAACGCTGGAACAGAATTATATGCCATATGCAATGAGTGTTATTATTTCTCGTGCAATTCCGGAGATTGACGGCTTTAAACCATCTCATAGAAAACTGCTTTACACAATGTATAAGATGGGATTGTTAAATGGTAACAGAACAAAATCTGCAAATGTTGTTGGCCAGACGATGCGTCTTAATCCTCATGGTGATATGGCAATATATGAAACAATGGTGCGTTTAACAGAGGGAAATGGTTCTTTGCTGTTGCCATTGGTTGATTCAAAGGGAAATTTTGGTCGCCAATATTCAAGAGATATGGCATTTGCCGCATCTCGTTATACGGAAGTGCGTTTATCCAAGGTGTGCGGAGAAATATTCAGAGATATGGATAAAAACACAATTGACTTCGTTGATAATTATGACGGAACCATGAAAGAGCCGGTGCTCTTGCCGACAACATTTCCTAATATTTTGGCAAATCCTAACCAAGGTATTGCTGTCGGTATGGCGTCTAACATATGTAGCTTCAACCTTAAAGAACTTTGCGAAGCAACCATTCAGGTTATGAAAGACCCTGAGGCAGACCTGCTTGATGTTATGCCAGCACCTGATTTTCCTTTTGGTGCATCTATTTTGTATAATCCCAATGAAATGCGGGAGATATACCGAACCGGAAGAGGCAGCTTTAAGATGCGTGCTAAATATGAGTATGATAAAAAGCAGCATTGTATTGATATTAAAGAGATACCATATACAACCACTGTTGAAGCTGTTGTTGAAAAAATAGTAGATTTGGTTAAGAGTGGAAGGATAAAAGAAATATCCGATATTAGAGATGAAACTGATAAAAAGGGTTTGAAGATTACCATTGATGTTAAAAGAGGGGTTGACCCTGATAAGTTAATGGCAAAGCTCTATCGTATGACACCTCTTCAGGATAGTTTCGGCTGTAACTTTAATATCTTAGTAGAAGGGTCGCCTATGGTTTTAGGTGTAAATGATATTATTTGCGAATGGCTCAGATTCAGGCGCAGTTGTGTCCTTAGAGGAGTAGCTTATGATATAGACAAAAAGTGCGAAAAACTCCATTTGTTAGAGGGCTTAGAGCTTATATTAATGGATATTGATAAAGCAATTAAAATTGTTCGTGAAACAGAGGAAGATGCTATGGTTGTTCCAAACCTTATGAAGGGCTTTGGAATTGACGAAATACAGGCTGAATATGTTGCTGAAATTAAACTGCGTAACCTCAATAAAGACTATATTTTAAAGAGGACTGCGGAAATTGAAAAGCTTAAGGAAGAAATTGCAGAGCTTGAAGAAGTTCAAAAGAGCAAAGCGAAGGTTAATAAGATTATAGAGAAACAGCTTAAAGAGGCGGCTAAAAAATATGGTATGGACAGAAAAACCGAGTTAATTACCGAAATTGAAGGTGGAACAGAGGAAGTAGAAGATGTTATAGAGGATTACAGCGTAAGAATTTTCAGGACAAAGCAGAATTATATCAAGAAAATATCTCTTGTTTCCCTGAGAACAAGTGGCGAACAAAGGGTTAAAGATGAGGATATAATTATTCAGGAAGAGGAAACCACCAATAGGGCAGAGTTGTTATTCTTTGGTGAAAGCGGAGATGTTTATAAGCTTAAGGTAGCGGACATTCCTGATGGAAAAGCAAGTCAGCTTGGAGAATATATACCAAACCTTGTTGATGCAGACAGTAAAGAAAATATTTTAGGTATGACAATTAGCGGAGATTATAGCGGTCATGTTGTAATTGCATTTGAAAATGGTAAATGTGCTAAAATCCCGATTAAGAGTTATGAAACAAAGTCCAATCGTAAAAAGCTTACCAACGGATTTTCTACTAAATCTCCAGTGGTGGGAATGGTATTTATTAAAGAGGATGAAGATGTTACATTAATAAGCACTCAAGATAAAGCTTTGACTGTAAATACAGAGAAAATTCCTGAAAAGACTACCCGTTCAACCCAAGGAGTTAATGTAATGACTCTTCGTAAAAACGCTTTAATCAAGAGCTTTGGCAGAGCAACCGAAATGGGAATAGCCAATCTTTCTAAATATCGAAGCCGAAATATCCCTGCGGCAGGCTCTTTGATTAAGGATGAAGATAAAGGTATAGAGCAGATTGGGTTTAATTTAGAATAAAAAGAGGGGCTGTATCAAAACAGCCCCTTGTCATATGCAGGCAAATAATTTTTTGCCTGCATTATTTTAGCTTTTCTTCAAGATCTTCAATTAAAGCTAATTCCTCATCGTTTAAATCTCGGGTTTTAAGGTCGCGAAGTACTATTTTTGCATCATCAATACAATCTTCTGCAATTAATTCTTCGGCATCTTCAATCATCTTTTTAATTTCTGCCCTTACAACAGTTTCCTCATCCCTGGGGTCTTGTGTGGGCTCAGCAGAAGTTTTTGCATCTTCAATCTTTTTGGGCGGTTCAACCTTGTCGGTAGGTTTAGCACTTTCAATTGGTGCTGTTGCTTCTATAGGAGAAGATTTATCAATAGAATTTTTAGATGAAAAATCTAATCCGAATCGTGATTCACAGGCTGTAGAAGTAAACATCGTAGCGATAATTATTAATAGAGTAATCTTTTTTTTCATTTTTCATAACCTTTCTTTTGTAAAATTTATATAGAGGCATACTTGCGAATATTTTTACAGATACCCCAAAGCGCTTCATATACAGCACTATATTTGTCTATTAAAGAAACCAAATAAGATTCCTTAAATTTTGGAACAGCTCTTCCGCACAGCCACATATGATTTTTAATTATATCCTTCTCGAGATTAGACAGAGGAGTAAGCGCTTGTGCATTTTTAAGAGCAATTTCAGGATGTATTGCCGCGTGCTCAAACATTCCAAGCTTGTGATTATGACATTCATAATGGAAAAAATCATGTAAAAGCCCGGCTCTTGCAACAGCCGTATAATCCCAATTAAATTTTTTTGAAATAATATAACTATAATACGATACATTTATAGAGTGTTGCATACGGGAAGTTCCGTAATGATGCTTGTAGCCATCCATTTTTTTAAAATCCTTCGATGCCAATATGTCGTCAACTAATGCCTTGTATTCTCGGTATTTTTTGTTTGAAGTGTTGACCATTTTTGTCAATTAGCCTTTCTTCCCATAAAGATTATGCTTTTAAATATCATTTACCTATGGGCAAGTAAATGCAATATAATATCTTGTAATTGTATTATAAGATATATAAATGCAAAAATCAATAAGAAATATTAACCTTTTAATCATTAATAGAAAATAAAAGAGCGTACTTGCATAAAAGCAAACAAGAGGCTATTACTTTATTTATATTCATAACTTTAATTACATATATCGTAGAATAATTGTTTAAAACTAAACAATGAGAAAGTATTGTAAAGATTCTACACCATATAAGAAAAGGTAGTATTTTATTGTTGTCTACTGTTAGTTATTCTTTAAAATATTCTCTATCACAGGCATAATAACTCCTGCCATTCTATAAAATCCTAAATCGTTAGGATGAATACAATCAATGGTACAAAAATGTCTATCCGTTTTGTCAAAGAATTTATATCACTGTTGCGTGCGACATAATAGTGTAACTGTCTCCACATGGCTTGTTCTCGGAAAAAGGTCTACGGGAACTATCTGTTTTGTTGTGTAATAGTTACTCAGATATTTTAAATCTCTTGCAAGTGTTGATGGCTTACAGGATATATAAACAATCCTTTTCGGGGCTGATTTGATAACAGTTTCAAGAAGCTTTTCATCGCAACCTTTTCTGGGCGGGTCTAAAATAACAACATCGGGTTTATAGCCTTTTTTAATCAATGATGGAGCAATAGTTTCCGCTGCTCCGCAGAAATATTTCGCATTTTTTATTCCATTTCTTTTGGCGTTATTTGTTGCATCTTCAACTGCTTGGGGAACAATTTCAATTCCCACAATTTTTTTAACAGATTTTGCCATAAACTGTCCTATTGTCCCGATTCCACAATATAAATCCCAAAGAGTTTCATTTCCTTGTAAGAAGGCAAGCTCTTGAGCTATGGTGTAGAGCTTTAGGGCCTGAGGGTTATTGACTTGATAAAAGGAGTTGGGCGAAATTTCGAATTCGCTTTCACCTATATTGTCAATTATAGATTGCTTTCCCCATAGAAGTCTATTTTCTTTTCCTAAAACAACATTGGTGTTCTTGGGGTTTATATTTAAAACAATCCCTGCAAGATTAAAAGGCATAAGCATATTGATTAGCTCATCAGTGTTAGGGAGAAATTTCTCCCGCACGACAAGAGTTAAAAGCATACCGCTTTTCCCACTTCTAATATAAATATGGCGCAAATTTCCTGAGTTTGTTTCTTCGTCATATGGCTCTATATTGTATTTTGAAATCCATTCCCTTAATAAAGCTACAACTTTTGTTGCTTTGGAATTTTGCAACAGACAATCTTGAATATCAATAACTGTATGGCTGTTTCTTTTATAAAATCCAATGCCATCTTTTGACACAGGGAGTTGAACCTTGTTGCGATACCTGGAGGTGTTATCAGATGGAACAATGGGAGAGACAGTTGTTTGTAATCCGCCGATACGACGAATGCAATCTTCAACCTTTTGTTGCTTATATTTAAGCTCTGTATCGTAATCCATATGCCAAAGCTGACATCCACCGCATTGATAAAAATATGGGCAATCTGCTTTCAATCTGTGTGTGGATGGAACGATAACTTCTAAGAGTTTTCCATACGCAAAATTTTTCATAACCTTAACAATAATTATACGAACTTTTTCGCCAATGATTGTGTATGGTACAAAAATTGCCATGGATTCGGCTCTGCCAACTCCGTCGCCTTCATCTGTCATACCTGTTATTTCAAGTTCAAATATATCATTTTTTTTCATTTTTTTCTCCTAAAGTTCAACTCTCCATTGCATAGCCTTAGAAAGAGTGATTTCGTCTGCAAACTCCAATTCTCCGCCCACGGGTACACCATGAGCTATTCTGGTTACTTTAACGCCGAATGGTTTTATTAACTTGGAAATATACATAGCTGTCGTTTCACCCTCTAAGTTAGGATTTGTAGCCATAATAACCTCGGATACCTGACCTTTGGATATTCGTTCAACCAGTTCTTTTATACGGATATCATCAGGACCGACATTGTCCATAGGCGAGATTGCCCCGTGGAGAACATGGTAGACGCCTTTGAATTCGTTAGTTCGCTCCATCTGCAAAACATCTTTAGGGCTTTCCATAACACAAATTATACTATGGTCGCGAGCAGGATTTGAGCATATGTTACAAACCTCTTTGTCGGACAGGTTCTGACAGCCCTTGCAGTAGCAAAGTTTTTTCTTTGCATTAATCAGTGCTGCTGCAAACTTCTCAGCTTTTTCCTGAGGTTG
>JAZNCG010000065.1:0-3030 GCA_045587405.1 Ructibacterium sp.
GGGCTGTTCAGATAAAAAACACAATATTGGCTGTTATCTACCATATATTTGTTCCTCCTCATCATACACCCTCTGTCGTAGCTTTCAGAAACATAGATAACATTATCAGCCTTTTCCTTTATTGCATTATAAACTCTTTGATCTTTTATGTTCCAATTTTCGGCTTGCTCTCTGCATGGCAATGCAAGCGTTAACGATATATTGGAGATTTCTTTTTTTATACGAAGGATTTCTATTGCTGCCATCGTATCAAAGCCTAAAGCTCCTCCTGTTATGAAATTTATTACTCCGTCTTTTATAAAATTTTTTATAAAAACTCTTAGGTTTTGTCGAACTGCAGATATATCCTCTTTGGCAATAACTCTATGCCCAGTAAAGCAAACAGAGTTTTTGTTGTTATAAGTTTTCATTTTCTACCTCAATATGTTTTAATACTTTCTGTTTTTGCTTGGCGTCAGCCCTTCGATTTTTTTGAACGAGTTGCTAAATTTTTAAATAATCAGATAATTCCTTTAAGGATAATTTATCTCTGTAGCAATTCTATTTAAAACCCTTTTTATATCAAGATGGAGTTCATATATGCCATCTTTGATTACCTACAAGAAATCATACCCTTAATGAAATCATACGATAATACAAATATTATATATTATCGCTTTATGAAAGTAAAGTATATTATTTTAAAAATAATATGGTTGCAAAAACCATTCAAATATGATAAAATGTTCTTATAATAGGTGAGGTGTATCATTTTGCGAAACCATACTTACCAAAAGATATAATGAGGTGAATTCTTTTGCGAAATACTGTCGAAATTCTCGGTGTTAAAATTGATAAAATAACGGCTGCTGACGCATTGAAGAAAGCGGAAGAGTTAGTAAGAACCGAAGGCGTATCTGCTATATTTACTCCAAATCCTGAGATTGTTATGGCAGGATATGAGGACCCTGCTTTTTGCGAAATCTTAAACTCTGCCGATATTTGTACTCCTGACGGAATTGGAGTTGTATATGCATCGCGTATGCTCAAAGACCCTGTTCCCGAAAGAGTTGCAGGCTATGACCTTACTTGTGCTTTGTTAGATAGCATAAGTAAAACAGGCGAGGGAGTCTTTCTGTTTGGTGCAAAGCCAGGGGTTGCGGAAACTGCTAAGGAAAATCTTCAAAAGAAATACACAGGCCTTGTTGTAAGCGGAACACATGATGGATATTTTAAAGAAGAAGAATCTGATGGGATTGTTGAAGAAATAAATAATTCAGGGGCGAAGCTTTTGTTGGTTTGCCTTGGAGCACCTAAACAAGAGAAATGGATTGCCGCAAACAGGGACAAGCTCAAGGTTAATTTATGTATGGGCGTCGGTGGGGCTATTGATGTCTTTGCAGGTAATGTTAAAAGAGCGCCTGATATTTTTATAAAACTAAACCTTGAATGGCTATATCGTTTCTGCAAACAACCCAGCCGTTTTAAAAGATTTGGGGCTTTACCTAAGTTTATGATTATTGTAAGAAAAAGCTACAAAAAATGATAGACGCCATACGGTGGCAGAATGGAGATAAACAATGATATATATATTTCTTGCAGATGGATTCGAAGAGATAGAGGCGATTGCACCTCTTGATATACTTCGCAGAGCGGAAGTTCCCGTACAAACAGTTGGCGTTGGAGGAAAAATTATAAATGGTTCTCATAACATACCTGTTACTGCGGATATAGTTCTTGATGAGGTCGATTT
The DNA here is from genome assembly GCA_045587405.1 of Ructibacterium sp. Taxonomy (GTDB): domain Bacteria; phylum Bacillota; class Clostridia; order Monoglobales; family Monoglobaceae; genus Ructibacterium. Next base: position 1,733 of record JAZNCG010000065.1, read on the forward strand.
TGAAAGTATTGACGGTGTTATTCTTCCCGGTGGAATGCCCGGGACTTTAAATCTGAAGAATAGCGATACTGTTATAAAATGCGTAAAAAGTTGTTACGAACAAGGCAAACTTGTAGCTGCAATTTGCGCCGCACCTATGATTTTAGGAGAACTCGGATTGTTAGAAGATAAAGAAGCGATTTGTTTTCCGGGGTTTGAAGAACATCTTAAAGGCGCAAAAATTTCCTCAAAGGGCGTTGCATGCAACGGAAATATAATAACGGGAAAAGGGGCAGGGGTTGCCCTTGAATTTGGAGAGAAAATTACAAACTATATTCTTTCAAGCAATAAAGGAACTCAACTTCTGGAGCAAATGCAGTTCAATGGATAATAAAAAAGAATTAAGAAAATTGTGCCATGGTATCCGAGATGGCATTCCTGCTGTTGAAAGAAGGTTGCGAAGTAAAATAATTACTGAAAAGCTTTTCTCTTTGCCACAGATTGGGATGGCAAAAAAGATTTTTTGCTATGCCTCATTTAAGAGCGAAGTGGAAACAGAGGAAATAATCAACCGCTTGTTAAATAACGGAGTTGTTGTAGCTTTGCCTCTGTGTGACAAAGACACTCATACAATGAAAGCGATTGTTGTAGAAAGTTTTGAAGAATTAAAAGAAGGAAACTACGGAATTTACGAACCTCCAAAGGACTCCCTTGAAATTTCTGCAGAGAATATAGATTTAGTTATTGTTCCCGCTCTTGCATTTGACAGAAAGGGTAACAGATTAGGCTATGGCGCAGGATATTATGACAGGTTTTTAGAAAATTATAAGGGAATTGTTATAGGGATAAATTTTTCAGAAATGATTTTGCCTAACATCCCTACAGACTTAAATGACCATTCAATGGATATAATTGTTACGGACAAAGAAATTATAAATGTTAAAGGAAATTAGAAAGATATTATGTCGCCTATAAAAATACATCCAAACAAACTTTCAGCTAAATATCGTGACGGAAAACATAAGCTTAAAAGCATAAGGCGTATGCTCTTTTACATTGTTGCAATTCAAATATTTGTAACCCTTGTAACCAATATGATTGCAAGTTTTTTTGAACAACCGCCTCCTGTATATTTGCAGGTGTTGGTAATAGAGCTGTTTGCCTATCTTATTCCCATAGCTATCTATGCAAAGAATAATAAAATTCTGACGGTTAGTGAGGCAAGAGAAGGCTTTGGTTTAAAAAGCTTTGATTTAAAACTTCTCCCCTTTATAATTATCGGTGCTATATGTTGCCAGATGATAATGATTGTATTAAAT
>JAZNCG010000066.1:0-2398 GCA_045587405.1 Ructibacterium sp.
TGTTATAACACCCAAGCCACCAATTTGGATAAGGAGCAATATTACAATCTGCCCAAAAACGCTCCATGTTGATATGGTCGGCACTGTTACAAGACCTGTGACACAAGTAGCTGTTGTGGCAGTAAAAAGTGCATCAACATAAGGCACGCTCTATCCGTTTGCCGAACTTATAGGCAGACTTAAAAGAATGCTTCCGATTATAATTACCAACAAAAAAGCAAACATAATTATTTGTATTGATGATAAATTTCTTATTATTTTTCGCATTTCACTACTTCCTTTCGCAAAATTCGACATTGCGAGACATAAGGTTTAGATGCAGACTTTTCAAAGGTCCCCTTGCCTAAAGGGGGCTATCTGCAAAGCAGACTGAGGGATTCTTTTTACAAATCCCTTCTTTATCCCTCCACCACCTTCGGTGGTCCCCCTCCCTTTAGGCAAGGGAGGCTTTTTTGTTTCGTCATTATTCGACAAATCCATGTTGTATATATTTGCTACCGGCAAACCAATTTATTAAGTTTTAAGGCTGATATGAAACAAAATACATCTCACTCGTGAACTATGTTCTTTATTAAATATACTATTTAAGGAAATCCACACCTTTTTTATCAGTCATTACTATCATTTTCATACTATCCTCAATAACAGTGTCAGGATTTGCAAAAACCACATCGTTGCTATTTTTAAAAGCGATTATATTTATGTTATATTTTTTTCTTAAATCAAGCTCTCTCAATGTTTTACCTACCCATTCAGCTTTTATATCTATTTCCAGAATTGAAATATTATCAGTTATATCAGCAATATCTATAAATCCAGAACTAAGGATATTTTTGGCAAGTCGTGTTCCCGATTCGGTTTCAGGCAAAATAACCTCGTCTGCTCCAATTTTTTTCATAACCCTGCACTGTGATTCATCAGAGCACTTTACAATAACTTTTCTGACACAAGCTTCTTTGCAAAGCATAGTTGCCATAATACTTGCTTCAAAGCTTTTTGCCATCGAAATAACAACAACATCCATATCCGATATGCCAAGTTGTTCTATTACCCCCGGCTCAGTTATATCTGCACATTTGCAAACAGGAATTTCGCCTACTAGTTCATCCACTATTCTTCTATCCTGATCTACTGCCAAAACCTCTGCTCCATTATTCAACAACTCTTTTACAACTGCTCTTCCATATCTGCCAAGTCCAAAAACCGCATAACTTTTACTCATATAAATGCCCCCTTATCCTACACTTATTTCTTCAACAGGATTTTCAATCAAATTTTCTTTGCTTTTATTTACACTAAATGCAAACGCCAGAGAAATAGGACCTACTCTTCCAAGATACATAGTTAATGTAATAATAATTTTACCCATTGTGTTTAAACTACTTGTATAACTACGACTCAATCCAACTGTTGCCGTAGCACTTACTGTTTCATATAATACATCAATAAATTCTCCGCCGTTAAAAATTATAAGCAAAATAGTTGATCCTATAACAGTCAATAACGAAACCGCAAAGACAGCAACAGAGCGTTTCAGAATTTCTGTTGAAATTTGTCTGTTAAACACATCAACAGTTCTTTTATTTTTTATAACTGAGAATGTACTTACAAGCAAAACGAAAAAGGTAACCGTCTTTATTCCTCCGGCTGTTCCTGCCGGCGAACCGCCAATAAACATAAGAATAATTGATACAAATGCAGATGCATCCGTAATACATTCCTGAGCTATTGATGCAAAGCCTGCCGTTCTTAAAGTAACTGATTGAAACAAGGCTACCATAATCTTTTCAAAAAATGTATATCCACCCAAAGTATCCGGATTGTTATATTCAAAAATAAAAATAAAAACTGTGCCAAAAAATATTAAAAATGCCGTAAGTGAAAGTGCAATTTTACTGTGCAGGGATAAAAATTTTAATCCTTTAAGTTTTTTGTTTTCACTCAACCTAATCAAATCAAATAGCACAACAAACCCGATACCACCCAAAATAATAAGTGTAATAGTTGTTATATTAATTATCGGGTTAAGCGTATATCCGCACAAGCTATTTTCCGAAATTATATCTATACCCGCATTACAAAAAGCAGATACGGAAGTAAAAACCGACACCCATATTCCTTTAATACCAAACTCAGGAACAAAAACTATCATATACAATAATGCCCCTGCCAGTTCTATTATAAAAGTCAACAATATTACTTTTTTTACAAACTTAACTATTCCTCCGATAGAGTTCAAATTAAACGAATCGCTGATTATAATTTTGTCATTTATATTAATTCTTCGCTTAAAAATCATCATTATGCCAGTAACAACTGTTATGACACCCAAACCACCAATTTGGATGAGAAGCAATATTACAACCTGTCCGAAACCACTCCATGTTGATATGGTCGG
>JAZNCG010000067.1:0-5292 GCA_045587405.1 Ructibacterium sp.
TATGTACAACCGCAAGACTCACACTCTGTCGGTTGATATTCTGCTTTATATACAATTCCACATTTTTCGCATATGTATATCATCACATCGCCTCATCGCTTATCTCAACTACATCTTCAATCTGGCAATCAAGAGCTTTGCAGATCTTAATCAACACAGTTAAAGCAACTATTTCATTCTTATTGAGCTTAGTCAATGTGGTTGATGATATGTCTGCCAAAGCCATCAAATCATGTTTACGAATTTTCTTCTTTTTAAGTGTTTCCCATAGTCTTTGATATGTTACCATAGCACTCACCTTTGCTATAAAATCATTATGTTTTTATTATACACTTATTCGACAAAAAAATCAAGACATCGCTTGATTTTTGTTTTATTCTTTTGAAATTACAATCATTTCTTCATCAATACACAATTCAACGATGTCTCCGTTATGTAGTTCCAATGTTTTCATGGCTGTTTCGTCCAATGCTACCGATTCATCAAGTATAATATATCTTGTTTCTATCCCCTCTTCTTCAAAATAATCGCATATCAGTTTGTTATCTATTCCATGCAATATGAGTTTTACACTTAACTGATCAAGGCAATATATTACCTTCTTGCCATAGTTCTGAGCACACCATTTCACATTAGAAGGCAAGGACACTTTGTTTTCATTAACCTCTGTGAAGCAATGAACTATTGATGTCAACTCGTTATCATGATAATCTTCAGAATCCAATTCACCTGTTGACCATAATTCTCTGAGTAATTCATAATTATCTCTCATCTCATTGAAATCATGTCTTCCTTTCGCACTCTCAAAATCCTGTTTCAAAATCGATTCTACCATTTTGTAATTTTTCATTGTTTTCATCCTTCCATTTTTAGTTTTCACTATATATAACCTCAAAAAACAACAAATGGGGACAAAATTCCTCAAAAAAATTTATTTTTGTTAAATTTTCACAAATATTTTCTAAAAGATATAAGCTCCCTCACTCATAATTCGGATGAGGGAGCTTTATTTTTTGCTAAACAATTCCATCCTCAAGCATTTTATCCCAACAAGCCTCGAGAACACGAACTTCTCCGTTACTAAGCTTTTTTACTTTTTGAATCATATATCCCTTTTGAATCATCCTTCTAAGCATATCAGTTATAAGCTCTTCCGGAAGGTTATTCTTCTTTGCAACATTCTCTACCGTCCTCACAAATGTTGGTATGATTTTGGGGTACTGTTCAACATAATTCATGTTTGATGCAATCAGCTTGTAGTAATGAATGTATCTTTCCTCTTCTATCGGGAGTTCTACTATTTCAGATGCAACACTTCGCAATTGAGCACTCATTGTTTCTCTTACACCACAGACAACAACATTCTTTTTCCTTTGCCTTAAATACTTGACTACTGACTGAAAATGTCCATCACCTGTGAAAAGAATGTATGTATCTACATCCTTTCTTGCTTCCACACTTTGATAGATATAGTCAAGCATTATAAAGTCTGTCATATCCTTTTTGCGTTCCAGGAAGACATTTGATGTTTCTATGATTGTATTTGTAATTGACCTCAGTTTTCGAAGTTCTTCACTTATCTCTTTTTGAGTAAAGTCACCGAATACCATAATATCGCTTAGTTCATACTTTTCTTCAAGTTTCTTTCTCCATATCATGGGACAAGGTTTTATTTTATGAGTATCTAAGTAAGAGTAAAAACAATACTCATAATCAATAAATGCAATTGCTTTCTTCTCTGTTTTGAAAGCATTAAATATATTTCTCATTCTGTTTCCTCCAATCTTTTTTAATGAATTAAGGTGCAGTTCACACTGCATCAAGCAGTATGCTCTGCACCTTATATAAAAACACAGGACTGATGGATGATGATTGATATAAAACAAAACTATTTGTTTTGGTTATTGGAAAAGAAAAATTATTTTTTATGTTTCTTCTCAAGTTCACTTAGGAGTTCCTGTCTAAACTTACCATCCTTGGTCTGCTCGTCAAGCCTTGCTATTGTTTCTCTAAGCTGTTCGATATTATATTTGCCTGACCAATAGCCTTCATAAACTTCCTGAAGTTCCCTGCGATACTTAGTGGATATCTCCATAGCTGTTAGTATTACATCCTCATATTCATTAAACGAATATGCACTTGCATAATCCCAAAGTTTGTGATCCATCGCTTCGTATTCTTTATACGCCGGAGTTCCATATCCAATCTTGCTCCATGCCATAATATATCACCTCCCATATTGACAACTTAAATCTAAACTAATAATTTTTTAATCCAATATCCTAAGTTCGTTTTATATCTTCCTGTTGGTTCATCATGAACCAGTCCTAGGTTCAGCAAATAGACAGACGGGTTGCGTTTTCACAGATTATAAAAATTTTAGTCTGCAAGCACATAGTTATTGCTTGTACAACCGCCATCGTCTCTGAATCTTCTTTCCTTCGCAATAAGACCTGCTTTTTCAAGGTCTGCAAGTGCTCTTTTAACTGTACTTCGAGAGAGATTGAGAGAAGTACATATCGTACCTATTGCCGGAAAGCATTCTGACGATGTGTAGCATCTATCTTCTAAATAGAGATACACGATCTTAGCTCTTGACGGAATATCATCCGTGCCATACATTCTGTTAATTCTGGCCCGCTTTGTGCTGCTGTTCTGATTTTTCATTGATATGTACACCTCCTTTGTCTGAACAATCCATATCATCTCTTTGTTTCGGATTTGGCACAGGAGTGTGTTGCATTCCTCCTGATGAGCCTGTTCCCAGCTTTTCTATCTCGGCTATCAACTGATCCTTACCTGCATAATGCACTTCACGCACATTGTTTTTATCAACCTCAAACTTTTTATCAAGACTGATTCCCCATTTCATAAACAAATCAAGTTTTGTTTTCATAGGATGTGCGCCTGTCTTTGCAATAATGAAATGAAAACGAGGCAAGGTTTTAAGTTCATCTACCGTCATCAACGGTCTGGATATCATCTGCAACTGTTTTGAGCCATTCACCTTCGACTGTGTTACCGTACCGGACATAACTGTTTGATCGCCGAGGTTTGCACTCATAGTTTCTGCCGTATCAGAGTTCGGAGCAAATCCGCCGAAGACTGTGAGCTGACAGTTATCTATGATGATTGATGAACCTTCCTTACCATAGTTTTTCTCAAGCTGTGCAAGCGACTGTATGATTGCAATGATACTGATTTTACGGGAACGACCTGCCGAGAACATCATCTCAAGTGATTCTATCTTCGGGATAGTACCAATCTCATCAAGATAAAATATTACACGGTTTTTAAGTTTACCATCCGTTTCATCAGCTACCGCAAGCATCTCACGATAGAGCTGCTGAACTATAAGCGACACCAGAAAATATTTCGTGTTGTCTTCCTCCGGCATGATGATAAACACAGCAGACTTCGTATTACAGAACTTGTCAGCATCTATAGCAGTATCGAAGCAGAGTATCTGCTCCATCTCTGAATCCAGGAATGCATTAAGTCGTGAAAGCGCTGTTGACAGAACTGATTGCATTGCCTGTTCTGATGTATTAAGAGCTGCACCTGCAAACCATTTTGCCTTATGTGTATCGGGTAGCTTTTGCATAAGCAATTGGAACTGTGTTACCTTCTTATCCTTACTGCTTGTTGTTTGTGCAGGTGCAAGCAAATCCTGAATCATTTTGAACACAGATATTATGTGTCGTTCTTCAGGTTTGCAGTATTCTGCAACCAATAAAATAACCGAGGTCAACAATCCCTCGGCCGCATCATAGAAGAACGCATTTTGTCCATAGCTTGAGGCATCGCCTTCTCCTGAATATATAATTGTTTTGGCAGTTATCTTTGCATACTTTTCTGCCTTTGCTTTATCAGATACCTCTCCGGTCTCTTTGTAAATATCAAAGTATTTGTTGACCATTGAGAGCATATTAAAGCTATCACTTCTTACAGGATTTCTAAGGTCTATTACCGATACATTGTATCCGTAGTCCTTACATACTTCACCATAGCTTCTTGCAAGGTCACCTTTAGTATCCGTTGTAAGAAAACTCATCCCGGATGCACAGGCATACTCAAGGTTTGGATATAAGAAACAGGCTGTCTTACCAACACCAGCCGCACCAATCATAAGTGTGTGTACATCTCCTGCATCCACAAGTCCATAGACCTGCTTTCCGTATTTTCTCATCCCTACAACAGTTCCTTGCGGAAGGTTTTTATCGCCTTGTTTCTCTCTCCACTGCTTCGGGTTATACGGAACCATCTTGTATGTCTTCCTGATCTCTTTCTCTGTTGCAAACCTTGCACTACCATACTGCCCATGTCCTACCTTCTTGCTCTTAATACTGTTTATGGAATATACATCTGTCCATACAGTAAGGAGAGCAATTACAGCAAACATAACCGCTGCTATGATGATCAGTGCAAGGACAGGTGTATCCATCATGTCCTTTATAACTTCATATAAATGTGGAACTCCTCCCATCTTCTATTCTCCTCTCTACATTGATATTTCTCTTGTTTCTTCTTGTTCATTCCTGATTGCTTCAAGCAGGTCTTCATTCCAATCCTTGCCTTCAGGGAGGAGTCTTTCATATTCGACTCCTCTCTCATCGAGTTCGGGACTGATTCTCCTGACGGTTTTATCTCCTGCTTCATCCTTATCTACACACAGATATACCTTGCTGATATCAGCGTTGTTGTCGAGTACATTTCGCAGAGCATCTGCAGCCACTCCGCCAAGACATACATAGGTATGCTCCTTCCATCCTTCCTTGTTCATGGTGATATATGAGAGCATATCTATCGGTGCTTCGAATACATACACCTCATTGTCTGTTCCCTCATGACGAAAATAAAACTGCTTATCACTTCCATCTATGTCTTGAAAAAATCTATTGCCGGGGATGGTGCTTCTGAGATGCATCTGCTTCATCTCTCCGTTTTTATCGTATCCGCAGAATGCTACATTGTGATACTCTTCAGTTTCCTGAATCTTTTTTTCACCAACAAAGTGTTGTACCACTTCCGCATCTATACCTCTGGTCTTGATTAGATATGCAAATGTTCTATGCATATTTTTAGACAGAGGCGGCACTTTGAACTCAGGTTTTTCTCGCACACTATGCTCCGCCTGAATGAACTCATGACCTTCTTCTCCGTCAAGCAAATGTTTAACGCTGTCACGGAAACTCATTCCGTAGAAGTGTTGCATAAACTGAATAGGACCTCCGCCTACTTCTCTGCTATGCCTATACCATTTGTTCTCACATAGCACGGTGCTGTCGTACC
>JAZNCG010000068.1:0-6557 GCA_045587405.1 Ructibacterium sp.
CAAGGAAATGTTCTGGCAACTCATAGACGAGTCGAGAGAAGCATGCAGGGATAACATCAAAGATATGGCAAAATACCTTGAAGGAAGGCTTTCGAGCCTTTCTCTTGATGATGCAAAATCCTTCTGCGGAATATTCGACACTTATCACAGGGCTGCCGGTTTAGACGGAATTGCAAGTGTTGGCAACTTGATGAATCACGAAATGCTCACAGATGACGGATTCACAGACTTTAGGAATTGGCTGATAGCACAGGGTAAGGAAATATACCTTGAAACAATGAAGAACCCTGAAATTCTTGCTGAAAAGGCAGGAGAGCCAATCGAAGGATGGTACGAATTCGAGACATTAGGGTATGTCGGAACTCGTGTCGTTGAAAAGATGACAGGCGATTTCAAGCAATCATTTGTACAACTGACAGAGGAAGAATCAAGAGATATACTTGACGAAATCGTGTATGGAGAATTCACAGACAAGAAGATGTCTGTGGAAGAACTCAAAACCGAGTTCCCGAAATTTGCCGAAAGGTTTATAAAGGAGAACGAGGACTACGATATAGCAAGCAAATTGAATGAAGGTAAATCCATCAACAGAGTCATAGAAGTGAAGGTGGTCGATGCACAGGTCCTAAGAGCAATGAATAAGGAAGAAGGCATCATCTTTCAGGGATGCGGAGGACCTGTTGAGGAATGGATTGACGGAGTCAATGAAATGCTAACCGAAGCCGGAATTCTGAAAGAAGGAACAAGGCTTGAAGATGTCACCAAGTTTGAGCATGACGGTGTAACGAATCTGCTCTTCAAATTCGGAGAAAACGATAAGATAGATATGGGAAAATTCGCAATGTGGAGATTACAGACACATGAAGCGTTTGGAGGAACATGGCTATCTGATTATGTCCCGAACAGACTTGACGGATTTATAAATGAACCATCTCAGGATGAAGAGCAGGATGAAGGAATGGTGATGGATATGTGATTCCCATCAAAATATAGAATTATGGCGGTCAGTTTGTGTGAACTATCACACAGATTGACCGCCTCTTTTTTTGTGCCTAAAAATAGGCGGAGAGGAGAAATTCTATGAAGAAATTTATTATTTTGGTACTTACAGCAGTGATGCTGTTTAGTATATCAATCTGTGCTTTTGCAGTAGGCGAAGGCAATGTGGACAACGGCGGTGGCGGAATGGGAAGCGGAACCTCGACCAACAAGTGGATACCCGGCGAGGAAGGTGTCAGAGTAACTGTTATAAGAACCTCTGACGGTGCCCAAGTTTCTCGTTCCTTTGACATGACAAACTGCAACCTTCGAGACAATGTTTACACCTTCGGTATTTATAGTAAACTGCGTTATCGAAACGGAGAGGTTTCGCTCGTGTTGGAAGCCGCCGATTACAGCGTTGTTAAGCCAACAATATCAATGCCGAGGATAATATCCTCCGGCAGCGGAGCAACAAGCATAGAAGCAATTAAAAGGTATTTCTGTAGTGAATATGCCGTGAAGCTCGTAGCAAATACAACCGGAATAGAATACGACACACTCATTAACGGTCAGTACAAGATCTTAATTGAGCCTGTGGCGTATTTTTTATTTAACGGAACATACTTTGCAATGTCCGCTCATCAGGCTGCGTTGTATGACCAGATGTTAAGCGGCGGACTCAGAGCAAAAATGGTTAGTTTAACTCATAAGAACTTACCTTTGGCAATGTTCCTTGAACGTGCAGACCTTGGGTATCCTGCATGGACAGGAACAACAACCAAAACTGTGTCAAATGATACTATAATCAATTATCTCGGACTTGGTGTAGTGAAATTCACAGATGAACCTATCCCCGAAGAATCGATAGAAACTCCCGATCCTGATGATGGAGATTTCTGGTGGGGAATCGCTTGGCTATATGGAGGTGGTTCGGGAAGACCTGCCGGGACTCAATATGCATACCGAACAGATACGGATGTTATCACATCGGTAAGAGTAACCGCAGATCAGGAATACAATCCTGATAACCCTCTAACCGCAAAATTCAAGATAGGAAGCGATACTTACATAGTAGAGGACATAGTAATCCCTGAAGATGAATCGCAGATTGTGTGGGTGAAATGGCATACACCTGACACTCCGCAAGAGGTTCAGATAAGGGTAACGATTGGCGGAAGAACGAGAACCGCTACGGCAACAATTGAGGAAGTGGTGGACAATGAACCACCTGATCCGAAAGCGAATGACCGTAACGATTTATTTGTGATGCCGAGTGTCCCTGCTGAAACAGAAACTCAAAGTTTATCATGGGGAGTTTGGTCGGCAAGCTGGCATGCGAATTGGGTATGGATTCCTGATTGGGAATGGACAGGAACTCATTGGGTTGACAACGGACAATGGGTAGATTTGGGATGGTATGATTTCACATTCAACCGTTACCATGCATCCTTAAATACCAATCACACAATCTCACCCGATTCCAAAGTGCCTACAGCAAGCCTGACAGCGATGAAATCGGGGTATGGCATCAAGACGAGTCTTGAGTGCAGTATCGACACGAATGCTCCGACAAGGGCATATACTCAGGCACAGACAACACAGATGTTCTTCCCGGAGTTTGAGTACGAAACATATTTCAGAGTATTAGACCGAAGCGTACTTAGCTACAAGTCGACATTCAAATTCAAGGAGAACAGGTACTCCACATATAAGAGCAGAGCACACTTCACACCTGTATGGTTCCCTGACGGTAGCTACAAAACATACACCTATGTGTATGATGCGTGGACACCTGCAGGAATGCTTAAAGTGAATAAAACAGCTTCGCTTAACATATCAGGAAACCTGTTCGAAGATTGGCACATAGCACCAAAAAATAATTGAATTGGAGGAAATATGTTATGAAGATGAAAAGAATTTTAGCAATAGTTGGAATTGTTATGGTCATGGCACTTTTATTCACTGTGACTGCTTTTGCAGCAGGTGATGTGGCGAGTGCAGTAGAAAGCACATGGACAACGGCAAGGACACAGATTAAAACGGTTGTAAACAATGTTGTCTTTCCTGTACTTGACCTGATTCTGGCTGTATTTTTCTTTATTAAACTTGGATCATCGTACTTTGAGTACAGAAAATCCGGACAGTTTGAATGGGCAGGACCGGCAATCCTCTTTGCCTGTCTTGTATTTACATTAACAGCACCTACATACCTTTGGAGCATACTCGGTATGTAGAGTAAAGGCCGACCGTGCAGAAATGTACGGTCGGTAATTTTATAGGAGGTAGGATAGATGCAGACAAAATTTATAGTATCAGGTTTCAATGATGAAAAGTTTGAACTTACTCCGCATTTGAGACTTATAGAAGTAACCGATTTTATGGGTGAGAAAATGCACAATATCAGTTTAAATTTCACCCATATGGAAGACGGAGCAGAAATGCCATTCGCAAATTTTACACTTAATTTCGGTGAATTCATTGGAATGAAAGATTGTGCGTATGTTGACACAAACAACTGTTGGTTTGCGGATGAAATCCTAAAAACAGGAATTGCAGAAGATACAGGTCTTACAAAGATTAGCGGCTTTTGTAAATATCCTTTATGGAGTTTTAAGGAAGAATTCCTCGAAGCAGTAGACAAGGAAGTGTATCAGAAGTATTCCGATGAATACGATGAATACATGAATGCACAAACACCGGATGAGGAACCTGATGAAGAACCGACTATGGAAATGTGAGGTGTTAAGAATGAACTTTTTTGAAACAACTTTTCACAAAATCTTTGACAATGTCGAAGGAATCGAAAATACAAAATGTATTGGCCGAAACTGTGTAGCAGATATCGGCGGAGGTAAAGTGATGAAGGCATCATTTGTGCAGACCGGTATAACCGGAGGAAGAAAGAATGCATTAAGTGTAAGCATTAAATCAAAGACAGATGGTGAAATCGATTCTACTACTATTCGGTTCGCTGATATATGGAGTCAAAGATATGACATATGCGGAAGCATAGAAGGTCCGCAAATCATTATTCGCCATGAAGAGGCAGAATGGTTCACACCTGAGCCTTCAAAAGCTGACTATATGAAGTTAAGCAATATGGTAACAGACTATGTAGAGTTTTATACCGAACTTAATATGGAGCAAAATGAAGGTATGTCCGGAATGGGAATGTGAGGTGAAGTAAGTGGCAGTACCAACGACCTTTGAAAAGGAATTGCATAAAATATTTGATGGAATTGACAATCTTGATAATAAGAAATATGTCGGCCGAGCGTTTTATGCAAGTATAGACAGCAACACAAAATTCAAGGCTGAATTCATATCCACAAACTCTTATGAACACTTTGATGCATTAAGAATCAGAATTCTCCACAAGGAAGAAGGCGAACTTGATGCAAACACCATAAGACTGAAAGAAGCGTGGGGAATGAAACCTGTTGCAAACGGAAACTTTCCAAACGGTGTTTCACCTCATATGTGGATTGACAGAGGACAGCTCGAATGGTATGCGTATGCACCAAATCCCAGAGACTATGAAATACTTGCTGATCAGATCACGGATTATGTAGATGTATTTCAGGATGAAGATATGACTCAAAGTGAAGGCATGGGCGGTATGTGCGGAATGTAGGGAGGTGATGTTACCTTATGTTTGTATTCGATTGGTTTATGGACTGGATATATGGTAAGGTAATGGAATTTGTTCAGGACTTCTTTTCGTACTTAAGCGGAATGGGAGTAGAAATATTCAGCCTTTCGTGGATTCAGGCCGTTATAGAATTTTTCAGACTGTTCGGTTGGTCGATGTATGTAATCGCATTAGTCGTAGCAATATTTGATGTTGCGATAGCATATCAGAACGGACAAGGCAATATGAAGGATGCAGGGCTTGGCGCAATTAAAGGATTTATGGCAGTAAATCTCTTCACAGTTGTACCGATAGAACTGTACAAACTTGCTGTTGACATCCAAAACGGATTAGGAAATGCTATGACCGGATTGTTTGGAGATTCGATGTCTTTTAGCTGGACCGATATTGCATCGGATTCCTTAAGTGTTGTAACCGGAGAGACAGGACTTGTAAATCTGTTTTGTGTTATCGCGCTTGGCTATGCGGTAATAAAAGTGTTTTTTGCCAATATCAAAAGAGGCGGAATTCTTGTTACAAACATAGCCGTAGGTTCGCTTTACATATTCGGACTTACAAGAGGGCATCAGGATGGATTTGTAGATTGGTGTAAGCAGGTGGTTGCAGTGTGTGTGACCGCATTTTTGCAAAATACATTGCTTTTTGCAGGACTGCTCACGTTCAGAGATCACATGATGCTCGGACTCGGTATTATGCTTGCAGCAAATGAAGTGCCGAGAATTGCAGACAGATTCGGTCTTGACACATCGGCAAGAGTAAACATAATGAGTACATACTACGCAACACAGGCGGCGGTCAGAACAACACAGGCAATAATGAAGGCTGTGAAAAAGTAAGGAGGATGATACATGTATATATATCCTGATAACTTAAAATCAAAAGCAGTAATGTGGATGTGGGAACTTAAAGACATTGGAATTATTGCCGTGTGTGCAATAATCTCAGTGCTTGCTTTGACTCAGACAGGGTTTTTGCTTCCCCTTGCTGCAACGGCAGGATATGCGTTTTTGACAATAAGGATTGACGATGTATCTATTATGATGTTTATCCAAAGTGCATGGCGATATTTTGCCGGACAACAATACTACGAATGGGGGTTGGATAGCAGTGAGTAAGAAAAAGAAAGAGGAAAAGCAGAAAGCTACTACCAGAAAACTCATAGGGATTAAAGATATATCCGATTTTTCTCTTGTAACCTACGATCACGGAGAGCTGGTATACTTCCTGGTAAAACCGTCAAATATTTCGGTATTATCAGATGAAAGCATCAGAGCAAGGGTTTATGCACTCATGACTGTACTGAAAGGTATGGCAGAAATCGAAATGTGTGCATATAACAGCCGTGAAAATTTTGATGGTAATAAGAGATACCTTAAAAAGAGAATGGAAGAGGAAGATAACTATATCATCCGCCAACTCTTGGAAAAGGATATGTCCCATCTTGATAACATTCAGGTTCAGACCGCAACAGCAAGAGAGTTTGCAATTGTGGTAAGACTCAAGAACCAAAATGAGAAGGAAATCATGCCGTACCTTAACAGAATTGAGAAAACCTTGAGAGAACAGGGATTCTCAATCAAACGTGCGAAGCATGAGGACATCCAGAGAATTGTCGCTGTTTACTTCGAGCAGAATGTAACGCAGGAAACCTTTGAAGAGCATGATGGTGACAGATGGGTTATCTACGGCGATGAAGGAGGTATGTAAATTGGCAAAGAAACATAAAGAAGTACATACTGAGAATGTGAGAATCAAATCCTTTGTGGATATGATTGCACCCTCAGTAATCAAGTTCTTTCCCGATTACTTTATTTGCGGAAACACATTCCGAAGCGTATGGGCATTGAGAGAATACCCGACAACGACAGAGGAGCAGGCAATCCTCAAACACTTGGGAGAAAAAGATGGTGTTACATATGGGTAT
>JAZNCG010000069.1:0-13647 GCA_045587405.1 Ructibacterium sp.
CATGGCTACGATCCGACTTGCTGGCGCATATTATAGCAAACCCTGATGAAATTCTTTATCAGAAGTTAGGGCTTGACCCATCTGTTGATTATAGTAAATCCGCAATAGGGATTGTTACTATGTCCCCTGCCGAAACTGCTATTATTGCAGGAGATATTGCAATCAAGACATCGGGGGCGGAGCTTGGCTTTGTAGATAGATTCAGCGGTACGCTTATAATAACGGGTACTGTTTCTGAGGTTGAGGCATCTTTAAAGGCTCTGGTTGAATATGCCGAGGTAAAGCTTGGCTTTAATGTTTGCGAGATAACCAGAACATGAGGAGAATAATGCTGGTTGACAGAAGTGAGTGTGGTAAAACCACCCTGACACAAGCCATAAGAGGGGAAAATATTCGGTATCACAAAACTCAGAATGTGGCATATACGGATATTTTAATAGATACTCCGGGAGAGTATATACAAACCAGAAGTTTAGGAGCGGCTGTTGCGCTATATGCCTATGAAGCTCATGTTATAGGACTTCTTCTCTCGGCAACAGAACCATATTCCTTGTATAGTCCTTGCATTACAAATATGTGTAATCGTGAGGTAATAGGAATAGTAACCAAAATAAACGACAAAAACGCAGATAAAAAAAGAGCCGAAAAATGGCTTAGGCTTGCAGGCTGTAAAACCGTGTTTTTTGTGGACTCGGTCACAGGCGAAGGTGTAAGTGATATTGTCGAATATCTTAGTAAATAAGGGTATTTACTTATGCAAAAGAGATAAAACAAAGAAAAAACAACAAAAACACAGAAAAATTGTTGACAATGTAGAATTTTTATAGTATTATTATATTGTATACGAATGAAAATAAATAACTTTTTAATATAAAGGAGAATTATTATGGTATCAGAATTTGAAATCAAAAAACAGATTTGTGACATCGGTAAGAGAATTTATGACAGAGGAATGGTTGCAGCAAACGATGGTAACATTTCAGTTAAGATTAGTGACAATGAATTTTTGTGCACACCAACAGGTGTAAGTAAAGGTTTTATGACCCCTGAATACATCTGTAAGGTAGATGCAAAGGGTAATGTTCTTCAGGCTAACGGAAACTTCAAACCATCTTCTGAAATAAAGATGCATATGCGTGTTTATAAGGAAAGACCAGATGTTCAGTCTGTTGTACATGCTCATCCTGTTTACGCAACAAGCTTTGCAATTGCAGGTATCCCTTTGACTCAGCCAATTATGCCTGAGGCAGTTATTGCACTGGGTTGTGTTCCTATTGCTGAGTATGGTACTCCTTCAACAGAGGAAATCCCTGATGCAGTTTCAAAGTACTTGCAGCACTTTGATGCAGTATTGCTTGAAAACCATGGTGCACTTGCATACTCTGATTCCCTTCTTGCAGCATACCACAAGATGGAATCTCTTGAGTTCTATGCACAGCTCTTGTTCCAGGCAAGAATGCTTGGCGGTCCTAAAGAGCTTTCTAACCAACAGGTTCAGAAGCTTTATGAAATCAGAAAGCAGTTTGGCTTAAAGGGTAAGCATCCTGCAGATATCTGTGTAAACAATGGCAAAATCAACTGTCATAACTGTGGCTCTTGCCAGACAGCTATTGAGGCAGAGGCAGGTAATGTAAATGTTGATATGATTGCCCAGATTACAAAGGCTGTTATGGACCAGCTTGGTAAATAGTTATGAACGATAACAATATTTCTAATATCGTTGAAAGTGTTGTTAAAAATCTGGCATTTAAAGATATGACATTGGAAATCGCCAAAGAGCTTATAAAAGGGGTTCAAAAAAAGGCGAAAGAAATAGGTGTTAATGCTGTGGTTGCTGTTTCTAACAGCGGTGCAAGACCTGTTGCAATTGAGTGTATGGATAATTCTTATATAGTAAGCTTTGATGTAGCTTTAAAGAAGGCGTATACAGTTGTTGCAATCAAGATGCCTACAAAGGAGCTTAAACCCCTCTGTCAGCCGGGTGGTCCTCTGTATGGGATTGAAAACACTAACGATGGACAAATAGTTATTTTCGGAGGCGGAGAACCTCTTGAATATATGGGTAGAATTATAGGCGGTCTTGGCGTAAGCGGAGGCAGCGAGGAGCAGGATACATATCTTGCCGAATATGGCAAAAGCCTTCTGCCCGAAATACTTAAAAGAAAGGATGCGTAGTGTAATGGATATTAATTCAGCAGATGTTGAAAAAATCGTAAAACAAGTCCTTGCGGGAATGGGCGGAAGTTCTTCTTGTAGCGGCGGTAGCTGTTCTGCAGGTCCTATCCCCAAGACAAGTAAGGTTGCGATGCTTACTAAACTTGAAAATTACGATATAAAAGAGTTCCCTATTCCTGAACTTGGAGATGACGACATTTTGGTTAAGGTTGAAGGTTGCGGAGTTTGCGGAACAGATGCTCATGAGTTCAAAAGAGACCCATTTGGCTTGATACCTGTTGTGTTGGGCCACGAGGGTACAGGAGAAATCGTTAAGATGGGCAAAAATGTTAAAAAGGATAGCGCAGGCAAATCATTAAACATAGGGGACAAGGTTGTTACAAGTATGATATTTAGAGATAACCCTGATATCACAATGTTTGATATGAACAAGCAGAATGTTGGTGGGGCTGATGTTTACGGGCTCTTACCTGACGACGATGTTCACCTTAACGGATGGTTTGCAGACTACATAGTTGTAAGAGGCGGCTCCAGCGTATTCAATGTATCAGACCTTGACCTTGAATCGAGAATACTTATAGAACCTTGTGCAGTTCTTATCCACGCTGTGGAGAGAGCTAAATCTACAGGAATTTTAAGATTTAACTCAAGAGTTGTTGTTCAGGGTTGCGGACCTATCGGTCTTATCTGTATTGCAATACTCAGAACAATGGGCATCGAAAATATCGTTGCAGTAGATGGCGAGGAGAAAAGACTTGCCTTTGCAAAAGAGATGGGTGCGGATAACAGCGTAAACTTCAAAAACTTTGACGGAATTGAAGCTTTGACAAAGGGTGTTGAAGATGCGTTTGGCGGATACCTTGCAGATTTTGCGTTCCAGTGTACAGGCTCTCCTGTTGCACATAGCAATATCTATAAATTTATAAGAAACGGCGGAGGTCTTTGTGAGCTTGGTTTCTTCATCAATGGTGGAGATGCAACAATTAATCCTCACTTTGATATATGTTCAAAGGAGATAACAACAGTTGGTTCTTGGGTATATAACTTAAGAGATTATGCTACAACCTTTGATTTCTTAAAGAGAGCAAAAGCTATCGGAATTCCGATGAATAAGCTTATTACTCATAAATTCCCTCTTGATAAAATCAATGAGGCGCATATTACAAATCTTAAGATGGAAGGTCTTAAGATTGCAATAATTAATGAATAAAATAAATCATATAAAATAGGAGGAATAAAAAATGGCACTTGAAGCATTAGGAATGATTGAAACAAGAGGTCTTACTGCTGCTGTTGAGGCTGCTGATGCTATGGTTAAAGCTGCAGAAGTTGTTCTCGTTGGAACTGAGAAAATCGGTTCAGGCTTGGTATCGGTAATCGTAAGAGGTGATGTTGGCGCTGTTAAGGCTGCAACTGAGGGTGGAGCAAAGTGTGCGGCAAAGCTTGGCGA
The DNA here is from genome assembly GCA_045587405.1 of Ructibacterium sp. Taxonomy (GTDB): domain Bacteria; phylum Bacillota; class Clostridia; order Monoglobales; family Monoglobaceae; genus Ructibacterium. The sequence goes on from JAZNCG010000069.1 coordinate 3,626, forward strand.
ATTGGTTGCAGTTCATGTAATTCCGAGACCACATCAGGATGTTGAGAAATTATTACCTAAATTCTAATGAAAGGGAATAATTAAGATGGCTACAAAAAAAACAGCTGCCCCAAAGGCAGTAGAAAAAAAAGAAATTAAAGAAAATAAAACTGAAAAAGTAATTATTAAGGAGGAAAAAATTATGGCACAGGAAGCATTAGGAATGGTAGAAACAAGAGGTCTTGTTGCAGCTATCGAAGCAGCTGATTCAATGTTAAAGGCTGCAAATGTAGTATTGGTAGGAACAGAGAAAATCGGTTCCGGTTTGGTAAGCGTTATGGTAAGAGGTGATGTTGGTGCTGTTAAAGCTGCTGTTGAAGCAGGTTCTAACAACGCTGCAAGACTTGGTGAATTAGTGGCTACACATGTAATTCCAAGACCTCATTCAGATGTTGAAAAGATTTTACCTGCAGTTAAATAATTTATTTAACCATTCAGAGATTTAAAGGTCTCAAAAGGGGCTGTAAACTTAGTTTGCAGCCCCGAAGAAAACTATTTTTTGCAGGCCAGGAAATGGAGATTAATATGATAATCGGAAAAGTAGTTGGAAGCATTGTTTCCACAAGAAAAAATGAAAATCTCGTAGGCAGTAAATTTATGGTTATTGAACCGATAAAGTCTATGGGTATATCAGACAAGTTGGTGGCTGTTGATAATGTTGGAGCAGGCATCGGTGAGGTTGTTCTTGTTGCTCAGGGTAGCGCCGCAAGAATTGGTTGCGGACTTGACAATTCTCCTATTGACGCTGCTATTGTTGGTATTGTTGACAGCGGAATTGAACTGGATTTTTAGATTTTAAAAGATTAGCAGAAAGGCGACGAGTGTTATGCAACTAAAGGAGCTATCCAAAATTTTAAAGGAAAACGGAGTTGCGGGCGCAGGCGGTGCCGGATTTCCGTCTTATGCAAAATTGAATAAAGATGCAGATATTTTGATGCTCAACTGTGCTGAATGTGAACCTCTTTTAAAGGTTCACAGACAAATGCTGGAAAAGTATTCCTTTGAGATTTTAAGCACTCTGGATACAGTTGCCAAGGCTTTAGGTGGTATAAAAGAGATTGTTATATGCCTTAAAAGCTCTTATAAATCTGCGATAGAGGCTGTCGAAGGGAATTTAGATAGTTTTAAGAATATGCGAATTCATCTCTTAGAGGAGTTCTATCCCGCAGGAGATGAGGTTATAACTATTTATGAGGCAACGGGCAGAGTTGTCCCACCGGGGAAAATCCCCATAGCTGTTGGTGTTATTGTTTATAATACGGAAACGGTTTATAATATGTATAAAGCCATAAGTTTAAATATGGCAGTTACCCATAAATACCTGACAATTGCAGGCGAGGTTGAAAAACCTATGACCATAAAAGCGCCTATCGGTATGAGTTACGGGGAACTTTTAAAGCTTACTAAGGTTGTTAAGGAAGATGATGTGGAGCTTATTTCAGGCGGACCAATGACGGGTAGGCTTGCAACTAAGCGTGATGTAGTTACGAAAACAACTAATGCTATTTTGGTTTTGCCAAAGGATAGCATTGTGATAAATAAAAGACATTCAAAGGTTTCGATTGATATGAAAAGGGCTATGAGTTCTTGTTGCCAATGTAGTATGTGTACGGATTTATGCCCCAGAAACCTTTTGGGTATGCCAATCGACCCTAAAGAATTTATGAAATCTGCAACAACAGGTGTTACTAAAAATGTAAAACCCTATCTGGACACTATGTTTTGTTCATCTTGCGGGGTTTGTGAGATGTTTGCCTGCCCTCAGGGGCTGGCTCCGAGAACCTTGATAGACGAATACAAGGCGGGGCTTCGTGCAAAGGGCATCAAACCTCCCGAGGTTGAAGGCTCAGGGGTTAAGACGAGTCGACAATATAGAAAAGTTAGTATGGGCAGATTGATTTCAAGATTGGGAATTAAGAAGTATAATGTTCCAGCTCCCCTTAAAGAAACGGAACTAAAACCAAAAGAAGTTAAAATTATGTTAGGGCAAACAATTGGTGCGCCGTGTGTTCCCGTGGTAAAAAAAGGTGATGCGCTAAAGGCAGGACAATTAATTGCCAAAGCTCCCGAAAATGGTTTGGGATGCGACATTCATTCGTCGATAGATGGTCAGGTTATAAATATAACCGAAAAATATATAACTGTGAGGTAGAGATATGTCTAAATCAATTGGTATGGTTGAATATTCAACAGTTTCCGCAGGTATTGCGGCGGCAGATACAATGCTAAAGACCGCGGAGGTTGATGTTATCGAGGCACAGACAGTCTGCCCCGGAAAATACATAGCTATTATAACGGGCGAGCTAAGTGCTGTTAAAGCGGCAGTAGACGCATCTAAAGTCAAATTCAGCGATAAGCTTATAGACAGCTTTGTTTTGGGCAATCCTCACGAAAGCGTTATTCCTGCTATATATGGTGCAAACAATGTGGAAAATCCTAAGGCTTTAGGAATTTTAGAAACCTTTTCTGTTGCATCAATGATAGTTGCCGCAGATGCGGCGGCAAAAACAGCGGAGGTTGAGCTTATAGAACTCCGCCTTGCCAGAGGAATGTGCGGCAAGTCATATATGCTTATTACGGGGGAGGTTGCAGCTGTTTCGGCATCTATTGAAAGAGCAAAGGCAGAAACAGGCGATGGAGCCATGTTCTTAGACAGCCAGATTATTGCAAATCCCGACATGAAACTCTGGCAGTCAATTCTTTAATTAAAGCAAAAATACATCCATTTCCTCTTTTTTGGGTTGGGTATGTTCACGAATGCCCATATCCTTGTTTATCAGAGAGGAAATATATGAGTTTATGCTCATATTCAAGGATTTTGCTTTTTCCTCAATTAAAGCCTTGTTGCCTTTGGGGACAACAAGAAAAATTCTGTCATAATTATCAGAAATAAATTTATTTTTATACTGGGTTTTCCCGGCCATATTAATCACCTCATGGTGATTATAACATAAAATTTTAAAATACGCAAGAAAATATATGGAGGTGCAGAGATGGAGATAAATGAGAAGTATATTAAAGAGATAATCGAGAAGGTGCTGGTAGGCGCCCAAGATAACGCTCCTGTTAAGACTCAATCTGCAGGTAAGCAGTTGGGGGTTTTTGACACAATGTCGGAGGCGTTGGAGGCTGTGCAGACAGCATATAAGCTTTTTAGAAAATATTCCGTTGCTCAAAGAGAGCAGATGATTTCCAAAATCAGGGAATTAACCTTGAACGAAGCAGAGGTTATGGCAAGAATGGGTGTTGAAGAAACCAAGATGGGCAGAATTGCCGATAAGGTTATTAAACATCAGCTTGTTGCAAATAAAACTCCGGGAACAGAGGATTTAAAAGCAAATGCTATGACAGGTGACGATGGATTGACATTGGTAGAAATGGCTCCCTTTGGAGTTATAGGAAGCATAACTCCATCAACAAACCCAAGTGAAACCGTAATTTGTAATTCAATAGGAATGATTGCGGGAGGAAATGCTGTTGTATTCAATCCTCATCCAAATGCAAAAGAGGTTGCAAACTATGCAGTTGATTTGGTAAACAGAGGTATTGTAGCGGCAGGTGGTCCTGAGAATTTGGTTGTAACTGTAAAAAATCCTACTAAGGAAAGCTCCGATGAGATGATGGCGGCTCCTTGCGTAAGAATGCTTGTTGCAACAGGCGGACCGGGAGTTGTTAAGGCTCTTCTTTCTTCGGGAAAGAAAGCAATTGGAGCAGGCGCAGGAAATCCTCCTGTTATTGTTGATGATACTGCTGATATTGCAAAGGCAGGAAGAGATATAGTAAATGGAGCAAGCTTTGATAATAATCTGCCCTGTATTGCGGAAAAAGAATGTTTTGCATTTCAGAATATTGCAGATGAGCTTATTTACTATATGCAACAAAATGGCGCGTATCTCTTAAAGGGTGACCAGATTGAACAGCTTAAAAAGGTTTGTCTTGTAGAGAAAAATGGTAAATGGGGAATTAATAAGGACTGGGTAGGCAGAGATGCATCTAAGTTCTTAAAGGCAATCGGTATAGAGTCTGATGCTAAATTGGTTATCTGCGAAACAGATGCTAATCACCCATTTGTTCAGGTTGAAATGATGATGCCTGTATTGGCAATAGTTCGAGTTAAGGATATAGACGAAGCTATTGAATTGGCAGTTGCGGCAGAGCATGGCAACAGACATTCTGCTCATATCCACTCAAAGAATATAGATAATTTAACAAACTTTGCAAAGGCGGTTGAAACAACAATCTTTGTAAAGAACGCTCCTTCATATGCAGGTATTGGTGCAGGAGGAGAGGGTTATACAACGTTTACAATTGCAGGTCCTACGGGAGAAGGTTTAACAGCGGCACATTCGTTTACAAGACAACGCCGTTGTGTTATGGCAGACGGTTTACATATAGTATAAGGAGTAGCTTATGAATGCATTAGGAATGATAGAGGTTTTTAGTTTTACAACAGCAGTTCGTGTTGCAGATATTGCGGCTAAAGCGTCTGATGTTAAAATTATAGCCTTTGATAGAAACAGACCGAAAAACGCAGATGCACCTGCTCCTTTGGTTATGGTGGTTAAAATCGAAGGTAATGTTTCCGCTGTTCGTTCAGCGGTAGAGGCAGGAGTTGAATATGCAAAGGAACAGGGAAAGTATATTGTTTCTCATATTATCCCGCGCCCTGCTGAAACAGTTGAGTTTATGGCGTATAAAATGGATGTTAACAAGGATAAATACAACAAGAAATTGCCTAAAAGCTTTTTGAATGTTGATTATCCTGTTCAGGAAAAGTCGGCAATTGGCCTTTTGGAAATAGAGGGGCTTGTTGCGGCAATTGAGGGACTTGACAGTATGCTCAAAGCCGCCAAGGTAAGACTTGTTCATACCGAAAAAAGACTTGGAGGCAGACTTGTAACTTTTGTCATAAAAGGCAGTGTTTCTGCTATTTCTGCGGCAATTGACAATGGTATTGCTGCTGCAAATCAAATAGGTCGTGTTTATGGACACGAGGTAATTGCAAATCCTCATGATGAAGTTATCAAATTTTTTGATATGGGGGTAGATGAATAATGACATATGATGTAGAAGCTATAAAAAACGCTGTTATAAAGGCGATTAACGAAAACAAACAAAACAACAGTAATGAGATTAAGGTTGGCGTATCTCAAAGACATATTCATCTTTCAAGAGAGCATCTTGATATTCTTTTCGGAAAGGGTTATGAGCTTACTGTTAAGAAGGTTTTGATGGGCAGAGAGTATGCGTCGGAAGAATGCGTAACCTTGGTTGGACCATCTCTTAAGTCTATAGAAAAGGTCAGGGTTTTAGGCCCTGTAAGACCTAAAACTCAGGTGGAAATTTCCAAAACGGATACCTTTATTTTAAAGGTTTCTCCCCCTGTAAGACCATCAGGTAAGGTAGAAGGCTCTGAGAGGATTGTTATTGTTGGTCCAAAGGGTAGCGTTTATCTTAACGAAGGTGTTATTATTGCGAACAGACATATACATTTAACTCCCGAATATGCTCAAAGTCATAATATCAAGGATAATGATTATGTTGATGTTATGGTAGATGGAGTTAAACCCACTAAGTTTTATGATGTTCAGGTAAGAGTTAGAGATGATTTTAACACAGAAATGCATATAGATACAGATGATGCAAACTCTGCGGGAATAAAAAATGGGTCTATCGTAACCATATTAAAAAAATAAACGAGGTGAAAAGAGATGCTGGCAGTTGAAAGGCAGAAGGTGATTTTAGAAGTTCTGGACAGAGACGGATCGGTGTCTGTTAGTAGGCTTAGTGATTTGCTTGAAGTAACCGAGGAAACAGTTCGTCGAGATTTGGAGAAGTTGGAAAAGCAAGAGGCACTCACCAGAACTCACGGAGGAGCTGTTTCTATTGATGAATCCAACTTTGAATATTCTCTTGAAAAAAGAAAGCACACAAACCCCGAGGAAAAAGAGCATCTTGCAAAAGAGGCTGTTAAATATATTACATCGGGAGATACTATATTTTTAGATGCTTCAACAACTACATTTTTTATGGCAAAAGAAATAAAAAAGCTGAAAAATGTTACTGTTATAACCAACTCTTTGAGAGTGGTAAATGAGCTTTCCAGTGTAGAGAATATCAAGGTTATTGGCCTTGGCGGAATGGTTAGCAACAACCAATCATTTGTGGGCAGTGTAACAGAGGATATGGTTAAAGAATATTTCTTTGCAGGGAAGTTCTTCTTTTCCAGTAAAGGAATAACAGCGAAGGTTGGAGTGTTGGAAAGTAACGAGCAAGAGTATGGTATAAAGAAAAAAATGATAGAAAATTCTTCACATAGATTTTATCTGTGTGATAGTTCTAAGATAGGTAGAATGGGATTTGAAAAACTTTGCGGTTTTGATAAAATTGATACCATAATCACCAATGCGGAGTTTGATAACGAATTCTTAGCAAAATTAGAAGAAAATAAAATAGAAATTGTTAATGTATAATAATTTAAAGGGACTGTAGCAGAGAGTTTGCTATAGTCCCTTTCCTGTTCCCTATGAATTGTGGCGCTAGGATGCGTCATTTTGAGCCAAAGGCGAAGAAGTCCAATATGTATTTACCATCTCTTGCGGATTGTGGTACTAAATTTTACATATACCCTTGTAGGGGCAATAGATGCAAGCATCATGGTTGCCTTTTTGATATGGGTTAGGAGCAATTATTCCAGAGGATATATTCTCGGCAGATTCCTGTATTTTTTTATTGGCTTGGTTTATAAGCTCAATCATATCATTATGGGATATATGCGAAGCCGCCCCTTTGGGAGTAAATTCCCCTGTGTTTGCATCTGCAAATTTAGAATAAGCTGAAGCGACTTCTGCTTTATCACTCAACCAGCCTTTGGGCGCCATTTTACTGTTTAGCACTTTGTCTGCTGAGGATTTCTTAAGGTCCTTTTCGTTTAGAATTGGTGCATTCATTTGCAGATACACCATGGCTCCCGGTTCTGCATCTTTACGACTTTTGCAGATGGCATCTGCATATAAAAGAGGTTGAAGAACTATTCCGTCTTTTATAAGCTGAATCTCCATGTCTTTTTCCGAGGATTTGTAGTCTACAATACTGATATATTCCTTGTGGTCTGTAACGAAATGGTCTGCTCTGTCAATAAAGCCTTTTATTTTGGCAATTTCCTTTCCTTTTTGGGATTTTACCGATATAGCAGGGATTTCTCCATTTGTGTTAATAACAATTTCATAGCCAAGAGGCTTAAATTCTCCTGAACGATAGAATTTTACAACCTCCCAGGCTGTCTGTGAGGCAATATTTTTCATCCGCATTACTATATATTTATAATATGCCGAGGTTTCGTATAAAATCTCGTCATTTTTAATTGCCTCTTTTTCTACAGCTTCTCCAACTGCATTAAAGCAATCCTCCTTGGAAATACTCTCAAAATCTATAGAATTATCCTTTAGATAGGTGAAGTAATCATAAAGAGCCGCATGCTGAACACTACCTGTATCCTTAGCCTCAACGCCTGCCAGTTTCCTTTCGTTTAGTGCAAGCCCGTAGGTTAAGAAGTACTTAAAGGCACAGCTGTTGTAGGTTTCAAGATGAGATGCGCTTAACTTCAAGGGCATTCCATACAGCGCCTCTGCCATCTCGGGAGAGATTTTTTCAGGCGTGCCCGATAACAGCAACTCCTTTATATTCTCAAGAGAAGCTTTATTTTCAGGGCTTTGCTCAAACCAGTTATACAGCTCTTTAAGGGCTGTTGGCAACAACTTGGGATTTGCGCCATACTCTGCAAGAGAACTGCTCAGCAAATCAAAGGCGGCATCTACACCTTCAACTCTGTTTATTTCCGTTTTTGGGTCGTCTGTGTAAATGGTTTGAATATTTGGCATTATATCTAATATTCTATCAATAATCTCCGACTTTTGATAAGACTTTCCCGTTCTGTCTGCACATGGTCGGAACATAAATAACTTATCTTTGGGTGCTGACAAAACTGCATATATCAGCATCTGCTCCATATGTCGTTTGGCATCTTTACCAGGGGCAAGCTCTACTCCCATTTTAGTAAGCTCTTGTCGTTCGCTGTCGGAAATCAAGCCTTCTGTCATAAATCCTTTTGGGAAAGAACCACTGTTCATTCCAAGAACAATAACAACCTTTGCACCGCTTGTCCTAAATCTGTCTATCTGGCTGAACACAACACAATCAACAATCTGAGGTGTCATACCTATTTCGACACCAATACAAGACTCCATAAAAATTTCAAAAAACTGAGTATATGTAAGGGGAACATCTTTCATAATGGTAGCGAACTGACCTAAAAGTTCTATAACACAGTTCCATACTTGTTGATATTCCTGTGCTAAGTCTATTTTATCAAGGAGAGAGAACTCCTTTGCTGTATTTTCAACACGAGTATAAATATCACTTTCCTTTAGCCAATTCAAAAAAGCTCCGCATATTTCATCGGCAGTTTTTCTGCCTGAGATTTTTTCTTCGAAAAACTTAACATCCTTGACGATTGCATTTCTGCCACGATTTACAGCGTCTAAATCCCATCTGCCCTTTGGCGCATACTCCCAGTTATCTTTTTGCCACATACTATGAGAGGGAGCGGTTGCTAAAATATAGTTTTCCAACTCGTCTATATCTTCTTGCTTAGCAGAAGAAAGCCCGCTCTTGGCGATTGCCATAACTCTTTCGTAGGAATATCCATATGCTAAAATTTCCATAATTCCGCCCAGCATACGAACCAATGGCTTTTGAGAAATAGGCCGTCTTGTATCCAAAAAGACCTTTATCCCCCGACTTTGGAATATAGGAGAGATTAGCCTGTTATAAGAGGCTGTTTCTCTTGCAAGAATAAGTATATCTGAAAAGCGCAGGTTCTCCTCTCTGCAGAGCTTTAAGGTTAAATCTGCCGCAGCCTCTATTTCGCTGTATATATTATTGGATTCGTAAAAGACTATATCGTTAATTTTTTCGTTATAGACTTTGCATCGTGGGTCAAAGTAATTTTCATAAAGGTATTTTATTGGGTGGTTATTTCTGCTTTTATCTGGGAAAACAGGTTCTTTAACTAAAATCTCTCGTCTTTCGCCCTCTTCCTTAAGTTTTTTTATGGTACTGCCCACGAGAGAGAAAAGCCCACCGAACCTTTTATGGTCAGAATATTCCATAATAAAGCATATGTCAGCCTTATGCATAAGCTCCCCTAACGCCCTCTGCTCAACAGGGGTAAAGGAGCGGAAATACCATACAAATATTTTACCATTTATAAAGTCACATTTCTGTATTTTAGGGCAAATCAAGGAAAGGTTGTCCTCGGCATCGGAATTGCTGACCTCTAAAATCTGATTGTAGGTTTCATACATTGTTGCTAAATCTGTCAGTTTGCCCGCAAGTCTTTCATCTTTGGTATTCTCTGCGGCAAACCTCAGGGCTTGAGGGGATACGCCGTAGCGTTTGCATTCGGAAACTGTCTTTAAAAAAACTTGAGAAAAGCCCTTTTGGTTCAAGTTTTTCTCCATTGTACCAAGCTTGCCTTTAAGGTTTTGAATGACTTTTGCGGCAACAATCTGCTTGCCTGCCCCGTCTATATACTTCATTCTGAGAGGACCCATCTTTTGGAGCACAAGATTACAAAGCCTTGAAAAACTCAAGACCTTAACATATCTTTGGGCGGATACACCAAAATGATTTATTATTTCTCTTTCCATATAAAGAGAAAATTGCTCAGGAACCAAGACCCAACTAAGCTCTTTTTTCTTAAGGCGGTTTTCTATGTGGCTATATGCCAGCTCTGTTTTTCCTGCTCCTTTTGAACCAAGTATAAATTCTATCATAGCTATCTTGTATGATATATTTAGTCCTAAATATATCAATACTCTCCTTTCTTTTAAACCTTTATGATATAATCAATAAAACACTGTGGACTTTTTATAACTATTTATAGCTTTGACTATTCGAAGGAGTGTATTGCCACAGTTTTA
>JAZNCG010000070.1:0-10167 GCA_045587405.1 Ructibacterium sp.
TATAAAAATTGTTTCATTATTTCTATATTTTTTTGTTCTTGCTTAAGATGGTCCTCTGCGAATTTTTTAACCTCTGCATCTTCTCCTGCGTAGTCGTGCAATTGCTGTGTAAGTTTGGTTATACCCATTGTACTTCCCTGAATTACCATTTCTGCGAGGTGTGATTCGGAGCTGTCTTGCATGGTTTTCATTTTACTTCCAAGGTCCGCCATCATTTTGGCAAAAGCGCCTGCCTCTTCACCGTAGCAACCCCGAGCCTTTAGCATTTCTTCGCTGACCTGGTATGAATCGTCATACCATTCCATCTGTTTTGTGGCAGCATTTATAAAGTCCTGGTTTTCAGACATATCAATAATATGCCTCATGGCATCTCTTCCCATATCGGAATTTTGATGAATGTGATTTAAGATTTCTGATTCACTTAGCATTATTCATTCTCCTCGCTTTAAAGTATTGACAGATATATAGTGCCCGATTTAGTGAAATTTATTACAATATATTAATTTATTTTGTATATTTTTTCGCAAAAAAAAATATGTGATGTTACGATTGCTTTACAATTTCTATACAAATTAAAAAACGCTGTTTACAGCGTGAAAAACCATGCTATAATATTTACTGAGGATTAATAACCATTTAACAAATGTAAGGTTTAGAATTAGGAAGATAGTGTTTGGTTTGTTATTTGGAATGGTCTTTTCGGGTATATTTTTCAGAGGAGGAGTATTTATGACAGATGCTACTGATAATGTATACCGGATTAACCAAAGGCGTAAGAAACGCGGGAAAAAGCGCAAGCGTAATTTACTGATTAAGAGTGTTTTAGTTGCAATTCTTATTTACTTTGTTCTTGCTATTTTATTTAGTTTTCATAGCAGTATGTCTACAACTATTGCTCTAAACGGAAATGTTACAGAGGAATTTGTTGCAGATGGGTATATTTTTAGGGAACAAAGCATTATTAATTCGCCTGCAACCGGAAATTTGGAAGCTTGGGTTGATGAAGGTGAGCGTGTTAGTAAAGACCAGGTTATATGTAATGTTTATACAGGGGAATATAGCGTGGAACAATCCCAAAAGATACGAGCTTTAAATCAGGAGATAGCAAGATTAAAATTAAATGTTGAAGATCAGACTACATTTAAGGGAAACAGTGTTATGGTTGAACAGCGAATCAGCTCTACCATAAGAAATTTGACTGATTTAAAACAAAACAGAGATATGTCGAAGATTGCAGAAGTAAAAGAAGATTTAAATACTCTGTTTGATAAGAAAGCAGTTATAAATGCGGGAGGAACTATAGACAAAGAAGCAGAGATTAAAGCTCTTGAAGAAGAATTAATTAATCTTGAGGCAGGTATCGGTGGTGCAAAATTTGAGATTAAAGCGCCATTGGCAGGAGTTTTTAGCTCAGGAATAGATGGGCTGGAGGATAAACTGACCTTTTCGGCGGTGCAGAATGTTACACCGGGTTATCTTACGGAATTGAAACAATCGTCTATCAAAAAAGATGATAGCATTGTTCAAAATGAACCGGTATGCAAAATTATTAATAACTATGAATGGTATTTTGCAACTATTGTTGATGCAGAAAAAGCGGAGAACTTGGCTGTGGGAAAGAAAATCAAAATGCGTTTTTTTGATTTTTCAGACAGCATTATAAATGGTACGATAGTTGCTATTTCCGGGGAAGAGAATGGCAAGGTAGCAATCTCTGTAAAAACAAATAAATATGTCGATGGAATATACTCATCCAGTATTGCGTCTGCAGAAATTATTACGGCAAGTGCAGAGGGGATAAAATTACCGGCAAAGAGCTTGCATGTTGTTGATGAACAAACGGGGGTTTATGTTATAAGGCTTGGTGTTTTAAGGTTTGTGCCTGTTAATGTAATATACAGAAATGCAGATTGGATTGTTGTCAGTCCGAATATGTCAGTTGGAGCGGAATATAACCTTCAAATTTATGATGAGGTTGTTGTTGATGCTAAAAATCTTGAGGACGGCAAGGTTGTGAGATAGATGATAAAAGAAAATTTGAGAATAATTCGTGAACAAATACGGGTCGCAGCTATAGAAGCGGGGCGTAATCCTGAGGACATAAAATTAATTGCTGTAAGTAAAACAAAACCGATTTCTGCAGTCATTGAAGGGATGGAAGCAGGGCAGATTGATTTTGGAGAAAACAGACCCCAGGAACTTGTTGAAAAATTTCCTTTTGCAGAAAATGCAAGATGGCATCTTATAGGTCAGTTACAGTAAAATAAGGTAAGACATATTATTGATAAGGTTGCGTTAATTCATTCTGTGGATAGCTTGGGCCTTGCAAGAGAGATTGATAAGAGGGCAAAAAATATTGATAAAATACAGAATATATTAATTCAGGTTAATATATCAGGAGAAGAAACAAAATCAGGTGTTACGGCAGATGCGGCAATATCTCTTTGCAAAGAGATAAGTGAGCTTGAAAATGTTCGAATTAAAGGCCTGATGACCATTTCAGTTAATGGAATGAGCGATGAAGAAAACTATAAGATTTTCTCGGCGCTTAGGAATTTGTCTGAAGAAATCGCGAAGGAAAATATAAAGAATGTATCTATGGAGCATCTTTCTATGGGGATGACCCATGATTTCAAGGCTGCAATTGTAGCGGGAGCTACATTTATAAGAATAGGAACCGCGATTTTTGGTGGGCGTAATTATAATATTTAATTTAAAAAAATATGGGGATTCCCTTAAGAGAACTGTCTTATGATTGTGCGGACAGAAATAATATAAAATTGCCGAGGCACAGCGGCAGAATGGAGCGAAAAATGAGCAACTTTATGAACAAAATGCTTAACTTTGTAGGATTTGACACAGATGAAGAATATAATGAAGATTATTATATGAATAATCAAGACACTATGTCTGCTATCGATTATGATGGTGAACCGATGAACGAGAGAATTAATGCCAGAAGAAGCAGCAGAGTTGTTAGATTACACGACAATCCATCTCAACAGATGAAGGTTGTTGTTATGCAACCCGAGAGTTTTGAAGAGGCAAGAGATATAACAAATCATTTGAAGAACAGAAAACCTATTGTTGTCAATCTTGAATCTGTAGAGAAAGAGGTTGCTCGTAGAATTGTAGACTTTTTAAGTGGCGCAGTTTATGCATTAGATGGGGATATTCAAAAAATTTCAAACGGAATATTTTTGCTTGCACCGCATAATGTAGGTATTATGGGCTATGATGCGGTTCCTACAAAGAGTGGTTTTACTTGGGGTAATTAATGCTTGCAAATAACGATATAGATAAATTGCTTATTTCAAAAGCTACAGATACTTTGCGAATTGCGGAAAATCGCTATACACCTAAGACTTTTGGATTTTTAAATCCCAGAGAGCGAATGGTAATTTCTCAGCAGATCAAACCCTCTATGGGGATGGTTTCTGTATTTGATGGGGGATACCCTGATGCAGAGCGAACGATGTTTGTATGCTATCCTGAGTATTGTGAAACTGATAGTTCGGATTATATAGCTTTGTTAGAGATATCAGGAAGAGATATAAGCAAATTATCTCATAGGGATTATTTAGGCTCTCTTATGGGTTTGGGTCTAACTCGTGAAAATATTGGTGATATATTACTGTTAGAGGATAAGACCTTAGTCTTTGTAAAAAAGGAAATTGCTGATTATATAATCGCAAACATATCTAAAATTGGAAATTGCGGGATAAATATTACTTGTGTTGAAGTGGGAGAAATTGAAATTCCTGCACGAGCTGTCAAAGAAATTAAAGGAACTGTTTCAGCTCTTAGATTGGATAGTGTAGTCTCTGTTGCGATTGGAGTATCAAGAACAAAGGTGGCAGATATGATAAGAGCGGGAATTGTAACTCTTAACTGGGAAACTGTTCAGGATGTTTCTGCATCTGTAAGCGAAGGTGATATGCTTTCGGTTAGAGGGTATGGGCGTATGGAACTTTCTGAAATTGGTTGTATGACTCGTAAAAATAGATATAGTATAATGGTTTCACGCTACATTTGAATTAAAATCTGGGGTTGTAAACTTTTTTACAGCCTCTTTGTTTTATAGGAGTTAAATATGGGATATATTGTTTTAAGTATTTTTATTTTTATAATAGATATAATGACCAAGATGGTTGTTGATCTTAATTTGAAAAGCATTGATACCATACCATTGATACAGGATGTGTTTCATTTAACATATGTTGAAAATCGTGGTATCGCATTTGGAATGTTCAGTAACGCACGAACATTGTTTATATTAGTTTCCTTTGGAGTGTTAGCTATATTATCAGTGTTGTATTCAAAAACTGAAATAAGAACAAAATGGTTAAAGTTTGGAACAGCTGCTATATATGGTGGGGCTTTGGGAAATTTGATTGAAAGACTCGCAAAAGGATATGTAGTAGATTTTCTGGATTTCAGATTGATTAATTTTCCCGTGTTTAATATTGCGGATATTGCAGTTTGTGTTGGTGCGATAATGCTCGTAATTCATTTTTTTGGCAGTGAAAAAGCGAAGGAAAAGGCTGTTGAAGAGGCAACATCTAATGAAGATGAAGGGGAGAGTGTCGGTGAATGAAATTAAAATAATTGCTGACATTGGAGATAAAGGAAAGAGAATTGATAAGTTTCTATGTGAAAGGCTTTCGGATTATACACGCTCTGCCATACAAAATTTAATTGAAGGCGAATATGTTTGGGTAAACGGAAATTCTGTTAAAACAGCTTATAAAGTTAAAGATAATGATGATATTTTAATCAGAATTCCTGACTTAAAGGAACCTGATATTTTGCCAGAAGATATCCCTTTGGAAATTATATATGAAGATGACGATATGCTCGTTGTAAATAAACCTCAAGGGATGGTGGTTCATCCTGCCCCGGGGAATTACAGCGGAACATTAGTTAACGCTTTGATTGGGTATTGTCAGGATAGCTTGTCGGGAATCAATGGCGAAAAAAGACCGGGAATTCTCCACAGAATAGATAAAGATACCAGTGGCTTGTTGATGGTTGCAAAAAATGATATGGCACACAAAGGTCTTGCGGAACAGATAAAGGCTCATAGCTTAACAAGAGCTTATCTTGCATTGGTGCATGGCGGCTTTAATCAGGATTCAGGTACGATTAATATGCCCATTGGCAGACATCATACAGACAGAAAAAAGATGGCGGTTACATACCATAACTCCAGAGAAGCAATAACCCATTACAAAGTTCTTGAAAGGCTTGGGAAGTACACTTTTGTTGAATGTGTATTGGAAACGGGAAGAACTCATCAAATAAGAGTTCATATGTCAAAACTTGGGCATCCCATAGTCGGGGACCCTGTTTATGGGGCAAAAAAAGAGGAGTTTAACCTTAAAGGACAGTTGTTACACGCCTACAAAATAGGGTTTATACATCCAAGGACAAAGGAATATTTGGAGTTTGAGAAAGAAATTCCGGATTATTATGAAAAAATTATGAAAAAACTAAGAAAAAATTAAGAAATTTGTAGACAAAAAAAGTTCACTGATGTATAATAAAAGCACGAGTTAAAAGACTTGTGCTTTTTTGGTGTGCAAAAATGTTTTTATATGAAAAATCGGAAATGGAGGGATAAGAATGTCAGAAAAAAAGATTAAGCAAATTTTGAGTGCTGATGAAATAGAAAAAAAGCTGGATAGAATTGCAACGGAAATAGCAGAGAGAAATATGCTTTTAAAAAAAATTGCATTAGTAGGGATTGTGCGTCGTGGGGTTCCACTTGCTAAGCGTTTGGCTGAAAAGTTGTCTAAGATTTCTGATATAGATATTTTAGTTGGAAGTATAGATATAACTCTTTATGGTGCAGATCATAATTTGCTTAGCAAATTCCCAATCCTCAATGGAACTGACATTCAATTCCCAGTGGAGAATATTCCTATTATTTTGGTTGATGATATTCTTTATACAGGAAAAACAATTCATAAAGCTATAAATGCAATTATGGATATTGCGGAGCCGTCTGAAATTCAGCTTGTTGCATTTTTGGACAGAGGCAGAAGAACTTTCCCTATAAGCGCAGATTATACAGGGTTAAGGGTTCCGACGGCCTCGCTGGAAAGAGTTGCGCTGCATTTAGATGAAGTAGATGGAATAGATGAAGTTATTATAGAAAAAAGATAATAAGTTTTTGGTTATAAGTCTCTTTTGACATTTTCCCTGCTGAAGAGAGATTTTACAATAAAATAATATTTATGCTGAAACAGGGACGGCAGAATGGAGATAAAAATATGAAGCATTTACTTGGGTTAGAAGGGGTTTCTACCTCTCAAATACAAGAAATACTTGATGAAGCGTTCAGAATGAAAAGAGAAGTTTTAGAAGGCGGAAAAAAGAGTTCTGCTTTAAGCGGGAAGAGTGTTATAACTCTTTTTTATGAAAACAGTACCCGAACACGATTGTCCTTTGAACTTGCATCAAAATATCTTGGAGCGACAGCTGCAAATATTGCCGCCTCAGGAAGTAGTGTTGCAAAAGGTGAAACTTTGATTGACACAGCTAAGACTATAGATGCTATGGCTGCTGATGCCATTATAATTCGTCATAGTTCATCAGGTGCGCCTCATTTGATTTCAAAATACACCAATGCATCTGTTATAAATGCCGGTGATGGTATGCACGAGCATCCTACCCAAGCTCTTTTAGATCTTATGACTATGAAGGAATATAAAGGGGATATAAAAGGTTTAAAGGTTGCTATTGTGGGTGATGTTAAGTATAGCCGTGTAGCAAGAAGTAATATATATGGGCTTCATAAGATGGGTGCAGAGGTTGTGCTTGCAGGACCAAGCACATTAATTCCTGCTGATATTGAATCTATGGGTGTTCCTGTATATAATGATGTGGATAAAGCTGTTGAGGGCGCTGATATTATTATGGGCTTAAGAATTCAGCTTGAAAGGCAAAAGAATGGACTTTTCCCTACAGTTCGTGAATATCACAAATTTTTTGGCATAGATGACAGAAGATTGAGTCTTGCTGCAAAAGATGCTATCGTTATGCACCCGGGACCTGTAAACAGAGGAGTAGAATTATCTGCATCTGTTATAGATGGCCCTCAATCTGTTATATGTAATCAGGTAACAAATGGTGTGTGCGTGAGAATGGCAGTTCTTAATCTGTTGACCAATAAATAGGAGGGAAGAGAATGAGCTTATTAATAAAAAATGGTTTGGTTATAGACCCTAAAAATAATGTCGAAGGAGTTATGGACATACTTGTTGATAATGGTGTCATTGAAAAAGTGGCACCTAACATAGATGTTTCTGCAGACGAGGTTTTTGACGCAACAGGCAAGATTGTTGCTCCGGGGTTGGTGGATTTGCATGTGCATTTCAGAGACCCTGGTCTTGAATATAAAGAAGATATCATAACAGGTAGCCGTGCTGCGGCAAAGGGCGGAGTTACAACTGTTGTATGTATGCCAAACACAAAGCCTGTTATAGATAATGCGGCAACTGTTCAGTATGTTATGAACAAAGGTAAGGAAACAGGGCTTATAAATGTATTAACATCAGGCTGTATATCTAAAGGACAAAAGGGTGAAGAACTTTCCGAGATAGGAGAAATTAAAGCATCGGGTGCAGTGGCAATTACAGATGATGGCAGACCTGTCGTTTCTTCTTCTCTTATGAGGCGTGCTTTGGAATATGCAAAGATGTTTGATATCCCTGTTATGTCCCACAGCGAGGATTTAGACCTTGTAGATGGGGGAAGTATGAATGAGGGTGCTACAGCAACGATTATGGGAATTAAGGGTATTCCAAAAGCTGCTGAAAGTGTTGCGGTAAGTCGTGATATTTTGATTGCAGAAGAGGTAGGCGGAAGAATTCATATATGCCATGTCAGTACTAAAAATGCGATAGATGCAATAAGAAGTGCAAAGAAAAGAGGAGTAAAGGTTACAGCGGAAACCGCTCCGCATTATTTTACCTTAACAGATAGAGCTTGTGAAGGATTTAATACCAATGCTAAAATGAATCCCCCTCTCCGTGATGACGAAGATGTTGCGGCAGTTATAGAAGGATTGCAGGACGGAACTTTAGATGCAATTGCAACCGATCACGCCCCACATCATATAGACGAAAAAGAGGTAGAATTTGATTTGGCTAATAACGGAATAGTAGGTCTTGAAACCTCTTTGGGATTGGGTGTAACATACTTGGTCAAAACAGGAAAATTAACAATAAAACAGTTAATTGAAAAAATGAGTTGCTCTCCTGCCGAGATTATTGGTGTAGACAGAGGTTCTTTAGGCGCAGGTAAGGTGGCAGATATTGTAGTGTTTGACACAGAAAATAAATATATGGTTGATGTAAACAAATTTGAATCAAAGGGAAAAAATTCTCCATATAATGGATTTGAACTCTATGGCAGGGTTGAACTTACGATTACAGGAGGGAAAATCGTTTACAGAGGGTAATTATAAAATTTATAACTAAGGAGATTAACTAAAAATGATTGATGTTTTAATAGTTAAAATTAAAGAGAGAAATAATCCAACGGTTGCAGGCCTTGACCCTAAGCTTGATTATGTACCTGAGGATATCAAAGCGGTGGCATTTAAAGAGTATGGTGAAACATTTAAAGGTGCTGCTAATGCAATTTGGGAATTTAATAAAATTCTGATTGATTCATTATGTGACATTGTACCTGCAGTTAAGCCTCAGGCAGCATACTATGAGATGTATGGCATAGAGGGAATTAAGTGCATGAAAAAAACCATAGATTATGCAAAAGAAAATGGAATGTATGTTATTTTAGACGGAAAAAGAGGGGATATAGGTGCAACCTCTGAAGCATACGCAAAAGCATATTTAGGAGAAACTCAATTGGGAGGAGTAGTCGAAAGTGCTTTTAACGCAGATTGTTTAACGGTTAATCCGTATCTTGGTACAGATGGCATACTTCCGTTTACACAGCAGTGCGCAGAGCATAATAAAGGTATTTTTGTTCTTGTTAAAACATCAAATAAATCTTCTGGTGAATTACAGGATTTAAAATCAGATGGAAAGTTCATATATGAGCATATGGCAGAGTTGGTTAAAAAATGGGGAGAAGAGCTTATAGGTTCAAATGGATATAGTAGTGTAGGTGCTGTTGTTGGAGCAACATATCCGGAACAAGCGGAGACTTTGAGAAAAATAATGCCAAAAACTTATTTCTTGGTTCCGGGCTATGGCGCTCAGGGTGGAAAAGCATCTGATGTTGCAAAGAGTTTTAACGCTGATGGTTTGGGAGCTATTGTGAATGCATCTCGTTCTATAATGTGTGCTTATCAGAAAAATGGTGGCACATTGGGTGATGCTGCCCGTGCAGAGGCAATTCGTATGCGCGATGATATATTAAGTGCTCTTTAATTTGTGTAAAGGAGAGAATGGCTATGATATGTGAACTTGTGAAAAAAAATAAGTTATCTGAAAATGTGTATGACTTCACTATTTTGAGTCCGGAAATGGCATCGAGGGTTAAACCGGGACAGTTTTTGCACATCTTATGCGGTGGTGATGCATACCTTCGCAGACCAATAAGTATATGCGATGTGACAGAGGAGAAATATATTCGTTTTATATTTGAAATTCGTGGTGAGGGGACAAATGAACTTGCAAAATGCGAAGTAGGGTCTTTGATTGATGTTTTAGGTCCGTTGGGGAATGGCTTTGAAATTCATCATGAGGACAAGGAGGCTGTTTTGCTGATAGGCGGAGGAATAGGAGTTTTCCCACTACTTAATCTTGCTAAAAAATTAAATGGCAAAGGTACGATTTTGCTTGGGTTCCGTAACAAAGAAGCTGTTGTTATGGCAGATGAATTTGCAGCTGTGGCTAAAAATGTGTTTGTGGCAACAGATGATGGAAGTTGTGGTTATCATGGATTTGTTACAGATGTTTTAAGGAATATATTGAATTCCAATAAGGTAAGTCGTATATATACTTGTGGACCGACACCAATGATGAAAATTGTTTCGGAGATTGCAAAAGAGAATAATATTCCAATTCAGGTTTCTTTAGAGGAGAGAATGGGATGTGGTGTTGGTGCGTGTGTAACTTGCACTTGCACAATTGCGGGTAAGCGAAAGAGGGTTTGTAAGGATGGTCCAGTATTTGACGGAGCGGAGGTAGA
>JAZNCG010000071.1:0-21236 GCA_045587405.1 Ructibacterium sp.
ACCAGTTTTTTCCTATCCCCATTTTCTAAAACATCTTTATAATACTGTTTTCTTTCGCTCTCATTTGTAATCCAATTTTCCTCTATTATATTTATAGATTTAATCAGCTCCATCATTTTCTCTGCAGACAAAACCTCGTGCATCTTCCCCATCAGACTTTTATTTTCAACCGGAACATAAAAAACTGAATTTGTATTATATATTGGTATTAACTTATAATACTCATACATGTCCCCATCAAATTCTTTTTCAACTATCTCCGAAACTCTGCAGACGCCTTGAGAGCCATACACAACAACATCATTTTCCAAAAACACTCTCGCTCTCTCCCCTCATTAAAATACCGATATAATAGTATTATAACACATTGTTTTGAAAAATGTCATAGTCATTTTAAATAAAATTGGAATCTTTTGAATGGATGTTATTGCATAGAACACGCATTTTTCACATATTAAAAAAAGACGCGCTACGGCATTTGCATCGTAACACGCCTTTTTACTCTAAGGAGTCATTCCTTTGTCCTTTTTCTTCATAACGCCTTCTCCATATATATCCTCAAGACCATCTAAAACATCCATATCATTTAAGTCTTCTAAAGACCCTTCATCATCATCTTCGCTACTCTCATCCTCAAGGATCTCTTCATCAATAATTTCTTCCTCTTCGTTCTCTAAAATATTTTCTACTTCATAATATTTCAACATCTCAAATCCACCATTTTCTCCCTTGAATAATGGAATTTTGTCGATTATAATATCTCCCATTTTATCAAACTTATATATGTCCGAGCCATCATTTTTAAAATAGTCATTTAAAACATACGCATCCGTTGTATTACAGTCTATAACCGCGTCTACCACTGCCACCGTAGGAAAATATCCTTGAATAATCTTACTCATCTGTCTTTTTCCATTGTATACCCCCACATATCTGTTCGACAGGCTGCTGACAAGAGTTGGGTCCCAATCAAGTTCTACATTACCCACTAAAATAACTCCATCCATAGAATTTTTGTATTTTTCTAAAACTCTCTCAGTATCCGAACTATGGTCTGTTACTATCTCAATATCAGGGGCAACCTCTTTGATTGCCATAATAATTTCGGCATTATTGAAACCATCACCCGTCACAACTGCCACCGAATCCACTTGGGCATCTGCAACAGCATTGGCTATTTCTATGGCCCTTAATCTCTCGCAATTCATTTCCTTAGCCATACTTATATCATATTTTTTTGCAGCTCTTAGCAACGAGTTGTATGTATATTCAGAGGTTGTTCCTCTTGTATACACAAACATAATATCCTGGACTTCCATTTCCTTAAGATAAGTCATTATCGTTTCCGATTGTTGAGTTACTCTGTAGGTACCATGGAACTGATTTTTTTCGTCAAACACACGATGGTATTGTCCTGATTCGTCTAACCAAAAGGTCAACTTATCCCCTTTAGACAATACATCTGCGGCATTTCTTATGTTACTTTCCGAGCACATAAAAAAGATAATATCGACTTCCTCGTCTTCAATCGCTTTAACTGCTTGCTCCGCCGCTCCTTCTTGCATTCCACCATCGTCAAAGAACTTTTTTTGCACCACATAGCCATACTTTTCGTAGGCGTGATTTAAATCCTCAATAGCCATATCAATTCCCCAAAGGATTTCCGCTTCACCTTCCATAATATGGTCATACGAACCAATTATACCAATGGTTATTTCTTTTTTATTCTCTCCGCACCCTATCAATAACATACTTCCTAAAATCAAACCAAGGCAAAATAAAGTCCTAAAAGTTTTCATTAAAAAACCTGTTTTTTTATTTTCCATACGCTGCCCTCCCTTCAAAATGTAGCTAAGACACCAAAAGAGCACAGCACGCCTATGGCTCACTGCGCTCTCTGTTTTCCAGATTCTTATTTGTTTCTGTCACGAAGAAAAACAGGCACATCGATTCCGTCATCTTCACCAAACTTGCTGAACAAATTCGTTGAAGAAGGAACTTTTTCAACAGTTCTGCTTGCTGTTGGAGCAGCTGTTGCACCACCATTTGCAGCACTCTTGTTCATATTCCCGCCGTTTCCAAATCTACTTAAAAAACTATCAAATGGGCTATCCGCTTCAGACATATCCTGAGGAGCGTTACCTTTAAAGCCTGTTGCAATAACAGTAATCTGAATATCCTCTCCCAAGGACTCGTCGATTATAGCACCGATAATGATATTCGCATCCTTATCAGCAGCCTCCTCAACCAATTCAGCAGCAGTTTTAACTTCTAAGATACCGAGGTCGCTACCACCTGTAACATTAAGTATAACCCCTTTAGCTCCCTCGATTGTAGTTTCAAGCAACGGACTATGTATTGCTTTTTTAGCAGCCTCTTCAGCTCTGGTTTCGCCGCTTGCTCGTCCAATTCCCATATGAGCAAATCCGGTATCTTTCATAATAGTCTTAATATCAGCAAAGTCCAAACTGATAAGACCGGGACGGGAAATCAAATCCGAAATACCCTGAACGCCCTGTCTTAAAATATCATCTGCCATCTTGAATGACTCAACAAGAGGTGTGCGATTTTCAGCAATTTCCAAGAGCTTGTCGTTAGGAATAACAACAAGAGTGTCAACTGCACCCATAAGGTTTCTTATACCTTCATTACTATTTATCTGGCGAGTTTTGCCCTCGAACCAGAAAGGCTTTGTAACGATACCAACAGTAAGCACACCCATCTCCTTTGCAACCTCTGCAACAATAGGAGCAGCACCTGTACCTGTACCGCCGCCCATACCAGCTGTAACAAATACCATATCCGCACCCTTAATTGCCTGAGCAATTTCATCACGGCTTTCCTCGGCAGCTTTTTTACCGATTTCAGGAACAGCACCTGCGCCAAGGCCCTTTGTAATTTTCTCACCAATCTGTATCTTTTGAGATGCAGCAGAGAGAGCTAAGTCCTGTTTATCTGTATTAACAGCAATAAACTCAACACATTTAACCTGAGCCTCTATCATTCTGTTGACAGCGTTATTACCACCGCCACCTACACCAACAACTTTAATCTGGGCAGGGTTCACATTTTCTGTATCAAATTGAAACACGATTTTTCCTCCTAACATATCGTCATTCTATTTTCTCTTTTAGTAATAAGTATATTATACCACGGATTTTTATTTTGTAAAGACAATTTTTCATTTTTTTTAAAACAATATTAAATCTTTGTTACAGATAACATAAATTTTCTTCTCATTTTTCTTTCTTTTTGTTTCATAGATAAATTTAATCGTCAACGGCAACATCTTCCGACTCATCTTCGCTGGTTTCCTCGTCGGTATCGTCGGTTGGTTTCGGAGTCGGGGTTGGTTTTGGAACAACTCTTGCTTTTCCATCCTCGGGTGCGCGGACATAAATATCATCTTTCTTATAGTCTATAACAGCTTTTTCTGTCTTAGATATTTTTTCTTTAACAATTTTAGAAAGGAATGATATTCTGTATTCTAAGTTTTCTGCTTTTCCAAAGCTAATTTCCAGTCTTTTTTCCATTACTATTATTGTGTCATTTATATCTGCTATGTTTATATATGTAGTTCTTGTTAAAAGTTCATTTTTCTCCAAATTATCCATCAACTCAAAAAGAATTGACAATTTCTCAGGTTCAGGACTATCTATAATTTCCCCGATTTCAGATTTTTCTAATGTAATTCCAACAACTAAAGGAAATTCAAAAACTTTTCCCTCCTGAGGCTTGTCCTCTCCTTCAGGTTTAGGTTTAGGCGTCGGTGTTGGAGTTGGTGTTGGAGTTGGTGTTGGACTTGGCGACGGAGATGGCTTTTCTTCATCTCCGTCCTCCTTTTTTTCTTCTTTTTTCTCCTCTTTGTACTTCTCAACCTTAATAGGGGTGTTACTCTCTATCAACTTTGCTGTATCCTCTTTAGACAAATTCTCAAGCACCTTTTTCTCCATATCCACCAATACCGAGCTTTGGTCATCAAGGCATATATACGCCGCAGGCACACATTCCTTTATGGTGATTTTTATTCCGTTTGGGAAAACACGCCTTACTGTTGCTTCCTCCACCATAGGAATTTCAAGAACCCTGTTTTTGATGGGTTTGAGCTGTTGCAATATGATGTTTTTCCCCATTTGGATTTCAGCTTTCCCCTGAATTTCCTCCTGAGAAATTCTCACATTTCCCTCGCAATACACATTCTGTACCTTGAAAGCAGGAGTAAACAGCAGCCCTGCACCAATAACCACACATATAATTAATGATAACAATATCCACTTTTTATTTTTATTTGCACTTGCTTTTTCTCTCACAACAATCTCCTTAATCAGTTCTCATCTGAGTATTTTATATTTCCACCTAAGTCTCGGAAATCCTTACAGATATCCTCATAGCCTCGGTCTATATACATTGTTTTTGAAAGACAGGTTTGTCCTTGAGCACACAACCCACCTATAACCAACGCCGCTCCACCTCTTAAATCAGCCGCCTCTATCTCGGCGCCATGAATACTTTTGACCCCTCGAATAACAGCATTTGTACCATCAACCCTTATATCTGCTCCCATTCTTACAAACTCGCCAACATGCTTGAATCTGTTTTCAAAAATTGTTTCGCAGATAACCGATGTCCCTTCGGCTGTTAAAAGGCTTGCCATTAAAGGTCCTTGCATATCCGTAGGAAACCCGGGGTATGGCAAAGTTTTTAAATAAGGAACGGCCTTAGCCCTTTTCTTCATTCCTATTTCAACAGAATCCCGACACTCTCTTATATCTGCGCCCATTCCCTTAAGAACTGACAGCAGCATATGGCAATGTTTCGGTTCTGCCTTTAAAAGGCAGACTTCTCCGCCACAAGCAACACAGCCGCAGGCATATGTAGCCGTTACAATTCTGTCGGGCATTACAGAATACCTACACCCATACAGTTTTTTAACGCCCTCTATTTTTATACAATCTGTTCCTGCTCCCTGAATTTTCGCGCCCATAGAATTTAAAAAGTTCTGTAAATCCACAATTTCTGGTTCCCGTGCAGGATTTACCAAAATGGTCTCTCCCTGAGACACTGCCGAAAGCAGAAGTATATTCTCGGTTGCACCTACGCTGGGGAATGTAAAAGAAATAGTTTTGGGAACAAACTTTTCAAGAGTACAATTTATGTAACCGCCCTCCTCTTGCAAAATACAACCAAGCTCGGTTAGAGCTTTTAGGTGTATATCAATAGGTCTTGCTCCCAACTCACAGCCGCCAGGGTAGCTTATACACGCTCTTCCGCATCTGCCAATAATAGCTCCTAAAAACATCACCGACGACCTCATTCTGCGCATAAGGCTGTCGGGAATTGAATATCCCACCTCGCCTTTGCTTGAAACATAGGCAACATTATCTTTATATTCAACATTACACCCTAAATTCCTCAGAATTTCAAAAGCTACCTTTACATCGCTGAGATTAGGGCAATTTTCTATTACACAAGGCTCCTCCGTCAAAAAACACGCGGCCAAAATTGGCAAAACAGAATTTTTTGCTCCTTGAATTTCCACCTGTCCAAAAAGAGGATTGCCTCCATTTATAATCAACTTTTGCAATTTAAGCACCTCCGTATCTACATAATATTCTATGCAGGTATCCAAAGCAGGTGCTTGTTCTTAAAGCTATTCTTATTTCTTTTCTACCAAATCTTTAATTTCATTATATAAGGTTTTTAAGGCGTCCGGTCTGCCAAGCTTCCTTGATTCCTTACTAATCTTATCCAACAAACTTCTATCAGATGTCCATTTTTCAACGATTTCATTCAGAACCTCAGTTGTAAAATCCTTCTCCAAAACAACCTGTGCCCCGCCACCTTTTTCAACTGCCCTTGCGTTATGCTCCTGGTGGTTATCCGTAACATAAGGGGATGGAACTAATATAGCAGGTTTTCCCAAAGCCGTCAGTTCACAAAGAGTGCTTGCTCCTGCTCTGCTTATAACTAAATCGGCTCCGGCCATAACAACATCCATATTGTATATGTATTCAGCAATCGTTATTCCCTTTATATTATTTGGTTCTACCCCTCTCTCTTTAAAAATTCCCATAACAGTTTCATATTGATTGTTCTTGCCCGTTGCCATTATAATCTGGTATTTGCCACTATCTGCCACATCTGCAATCCAGTTTGCAACAGTTTTATTAAAATCTCTCGCCCCTAAACTACCCCCAAAAGCGACAATATATGGTCTATCGTCAAGTTCAAGTTTTTGGCGCGCCTCTGTCCTTGTAGTCTTTAAAAGAGCTTCCCGTAAAGGCGTTCCTGTTATTATAGTTTTTTTTGTTTCCCCTAAAAATTTTTCAGCCTCGGGAACTCCAAGAGCAACAACATCAACATATTTAGAAAGAATTTTTGTAGTTATTCCCGGGAAAGCATTGGATTCATGAACAAAAGTAGGAATACCAAGCTTTGCCGCCGCATATAAAACAGGACCTGACACATATCCGCCCGTACCTATAACTCCATCGGGCTTGAATTTTTTTATAATTCTCTTTGCAGCAGAAACCGCAAAGGGTATTTCGCATATGTTTTTTATATTTCGTGGCGTTATTCTTCTCTGTATCCCATGAATTTTAATTATATCGATTTTATATCCACTTTGGGGAACCAGCCCCGCTTCCAAGCCCTCGGCTGTACCGATAAAGCTGATTTCTATATCAGGTTCCTTCTCGCAAAAATAATTCGCGATAGCAATAGCCGGGTTGATATGTCCCGCTGTTCCTCCACCGGTAAACAATAATCTCATTTTACTCTCCCATCTGTTCATAGAAAACCTCTATGCAACGCTATATTTTATATCTATATCGGCTTCCTCGCCTGTCGCGAAACATTCAGAACAATACCCATCTCCGCCATAGTTATCGTAAGAGCTGTACTTCCAAAACTGAAGAAAGGCAACGGCATACCCGTTACAGGCATTGTTGAGGTTACAACAGCAACATTTATTATTGCCTGAAAAGCAATAATACTTATTATTCCTGTCACCAAAAGCGCTCCAAACATATCAGGGGCTTTCCATGCAATCTGAATGCCTCTGAAAATCAAGAAAGCAAAAAGACATATTACAATAATTGCGCCAAGTAACCCAAGCTCCTCGGAAAGCACCGAGTAGATAAAATCGTTCTGAGGCTCGGGCAAAGATTGATATTTCTGTCTGCTCTTGCCAAGTCCTACACCGAATATTCCGCCTGAACCAATAGCATACAAGGATTGAACTATCTGCCAGCCATCCCCTTGCATATCCTTAAATGGGTCTAAAAAGGATATTACTCTTGCTCGTCTGTACTCCGATGTCATAATCATAAATATAGCACCAACCGCAGCAGGCGAAATAAGTGCCACAAGATGCTTGATTTTTGCTCCCCCTACAAACAAAAGGACAAAAGCGGTTAAAGACATAAGAACTATACAAGAAAAATGCGGTTCAAGTGCCAGTAATACTATAAACACACCCAACACCATAATATAGGGCAAAAACCCTCTTAGAAAATCAGGCAAAACATCTTGATTTTTTGAAAGGCTAAAAGAAAAGAACAGTATTATGGCAAACTTCGCCGCCTCAGATGGCTGAAAACCAAAAAGCCATCTTGTAGCACCATTCATTGTTGTTCCAAGCCCCGGGATAATAACCAACAAAAGCAATATGCTACTGCCGACCAAAATTGCAAATGCAAACTTGCCAAGCTTGTGATAATCAAATTTGGAAAGAAAAACCATAGAAATTGTTCCCAATACTACCCCTTGTAACTGCTTTTTAAAGTACCATAAGCTATCCCCAAAATTCGAAAAAGCTCTTGCGCTACCTGCACTGTACAGCATAATTAAACCAAACGCAAGCAGTAATCCCACAACAATCAAAAACGGATAATCCATAGCCCTTCTCTCTTCTTTAAACCATCTCTTAAAGTTATCGAAACCGCTTTCCGAGCCGTTTCTGTTGTCGTAGTTACTTTTTTGTCTGCCTGAATTCCGATGCTGTACCATCTTTCTTCCTGAATCATTATAACCTGCCACAGCGGTTCCTCCATTCTAAATTAAATTATCCGAAAAAATACATTAAAACGCAAAGTATTGCTGTCACACTGGAAAAGACAGCCACGATTTTCTTTTCATTCCAACCACACATCTCAAAATGATGATGAATGGGGCTCATTTTAAATATACGCTTTTTAGTGAGCTTATATGATGTAACCTGCATTATAACCGACAGCGTTTCCATAACATAAACAAATCCCACAATAAGTAATGTCAACGGCTCTTCTAAAAGAATTGCCATTCCGCAGACAGCTCCTCCCAGACAGAGAGAGCCGGTATCTCCCATAAACACCTTTGCCGGGTATTTGTTGTATACTAAAAATCCAACTAATCCCCCTATCAATGTTGCCGAGAACAATGCCACCGCATCATTTTCCACTCTGCCGATTGTTGAAATAATCAAAAAGAAAATTGCCACAACAATTGTAACGCAGGTTGCCAATCCGTCTAAACCATCAGTTAAGTTTACGCTATTTACCGTCGCCAATATGACCAAAACTGCAAACGGGATAAAGAACACTCCCATATCCCACTGTGTTCCCACGAAAGGAATTCTTGCAACTGTGCTTATTTTCCCTCCGAAAACAGCCCAAGCAACAAAAGCTACGGCCACTATAATCTGTAAGCCAAACTTCTGTGCCGCTGTCAGGCCAAGGTTTCGCTTTAAAATAACCTTTATATAATCATCAATAAATCCAATTGCTCCATACGAGAGCATAACAATAATAATCATTCCGATTGATGTTATATCAGGCATTTCGGTACCCATCAAAGATGATATTATCCATATTAAAGCCAAAGACACCAAAATTCCGACTATAAATATAAAACCGCCCATAGTTGGTGTTCCTGACTTCTTTTCGTGCCATTTAGGTCCCTCTTCCCGAATTTCCTGTCCAAACTTTAGTTTATGGAGTATGGGAATAAAAATTCTTCCGCAAATAACCGCCATAACAAACGCAAAAGCTCCACCAAGAATTAATTGTAACATATGTAAATTCCCCTTTTCCTTTGAAATATTAAGCAAGCTCTTTAATGGCTTCAACTATTTCTTCAAGTTTCATTCCTCTTGAACCTTTAACCAAAACCAAATCATCATCTTTTAAAATAGTTGTCAGCTTATCCTTTAAATCCTGGTTGTTTTCAAAAACAAATATGTTGTTTTCGTCCATTCCACATTCCTTTGCTCCCTTGGCAATTAACCGCGCATGCTTGCCAACTGTTATAAGGCAATCTACGCCTTTTTCAAAAACATTTTTACCAACATTTCTGTGCTCATAATCGGAGATTACTCCCAGCTCCAGCATATCGGCAAGACATGCTACTCTACGGCCCGTTGTTTCGGTAAGTGCTAAAACATCCAAGCCCGAACGCATAGACGCAGGACTTGCGTTATAACAATCCTGAATAACTCTATATCTTCCAATTTCTAACAGAGTTTGTCTTAATCCATTTGGTACAAACTTCTTTATACCATCTTTTATCAAATCGATATCAATATTGTACTTAATGCCAACCAAAATCGCTGCCAAGGCATTGTATATGTGATGCATGCCCGGAACATTTATAGAAAAATGATTTTCTTCCCCATAAATTTTACAAGAAAATTCACTACCCTCAGAGTATGTCTTGATATTGTATGCAACCAAATCCGCATTTTTATTCTCTATGCCATAGTACATAGTTTCTATATCCATACTTCCCCGAGCGTCCCACAACAAATCATCATCACCATTCAAAAATGCAGAACCATCCTGATTCATAGACTCGAAAATCTCAAACTTCGCCTTTCTTATTCCCTCTCTACTACCTAAGTTTTCAATATGTGAAACTCCAATATTTGTAATAACAGCCGTACTGGGTTTTGCGATTTTAGTGAGATTTGAAATTTCTCCGAAGGCACTCATTCCCATTTCCAAAACCATTATATCCGCACTATTCTCAAGTCCAAAAACTGTTAAAGGAAGTCCTATTTCATTATTGAAATTTCCCATAGTCATATGGGTTTCATACTGCTCCTTTAAAACTGATGCAATCATCTCTTTTGTAGAGGTTTTCCCAACACTCCCTGTTATCCCAATAACGGGAATATTAAATAAGGTTCTGTAATACTCCGCTAAATCCTTTAACGCCATATGAGTATCTTCAACAAGAATTACGGGCATTCCCGAAAAATCATCTGCATCTTTGTTCACAACAGCACAAACAGCTCCATTTTCTATAGCTTTCCCAACAAATTTATGTCCGTCAAAATTATCTCCTGCCAAAGCGATGAAAAGATTGTTTTTTTCTATCTTTCTTGAATCCGTAGAAACTCCCTCAATCACCAATTCTTCGGAGCAATTTTGAAGTTTGCCTTTCATAGTCTTTGCCGCAGCACCTAATTTTATAATATTTTCCACCCGTTACTCCTCCTAAATCCCTGTTCTTTCGCCTAGGAAAACGATTTGCCCAAAAGCTTGCCAACAATCTCTCTTTCATCAAAAGATATGGTTCTGTCGGCTAAAATCTGGTATGTTTCGTGTCCCTTTCCTGCCAAAAGAATTATGTCATCTTTTTCTGCGTGGTCAAGAGCATATTCTATTGCCTCAAATCTGTTTGGAATAACAACATACTCTCCGCCACCTTCGACAACCCCTACTAAAACATCTTTAAGAATTTCGTTGGGATCCTCCGTTCGTGGATTATCACTTGTAACTATTGACAAATCAGACATAGACGATGCAATCTTACCCATCTTTGGTCTTTTAGTCTTATCTCTATCTCCGCCACATCCAAACAAGGTTATAACTCTTGCCTTTGCAAAACCACGAATAGTCTGTATAACATTATCCAATCCATCAGGAGTATGGGCGTAGTCTATTATAACAGTGTAATCTTTTCCTGTTTCCACAACCTCAACTCTACCCTTAACCCCTCTTGCAACCTTTAGAAACTTAACTGCATCATCAAGAGAAATCCCTGCTGCGCTTAAGCATCCCAACGCTGTCAAAGCGTTATAAACCGAGAACTTACCAGGGATATCCAACTCTACATCGTAGGTTTTCCCTTTACAAGCTAAATTAAATGTAACTCCGCTTTCTGTAAGGTTTATATTTGATGCCTTCATATCTCCATCATAATCCACGCCGTAGGTCAACATTTCCTCACAATTTGAATTGTTGATAAGATATTCGGCTCCATCATCGTCACCATTTACAACCCCAACCTTAGAATTTTTGAACAATATGCCCTTTGTCTCTAAATATTCTTCCATAGTTTTGTGAAAATCCAGATGGTCCTGAGTTATATTTGTAAATGCACCTACATCAAAAAGGCAAGCGCTTACCCTATCTAAAGCCAAGGAATGGGAAGACACCTCCATAACAACATACTCTACACCCTTTTCCACCATTTTCGCAAAAAGACGCATAAGCTCCAAAGAGTCAGGGGTTGTATGCTTTGATGGTATAATCTCTGTTCCAATCATATTCTGATTGGTTCCGATTAGCCCTACTTTCTTTCCCATTGCCTCTAAAACTGATTTAACAAGATAGGTTGTAGTGGTTTTTCCATTTGTTCCTGTTATTCCAATAAGACAAAATTTATCCTGAGGTCTGTTGTAAAACTCGGAAGAAACTTCCGCCATAGCTTTTTTTGAATTTTCAACTATAATACAGCTTATTCCAAGTTCACTTAAATCCTTTTCAGCAATAATTGCCGCCGCACCTTTTTCAACTGCTGCAGGAGCATGTATATGTCCGTCAGTTTGAAAACCGCTTATACACACAAACAAATCCCCCGGTTTAACAATCCTTGAATCAAAAGCTATGCCTTTAATTTCAACCTGGTCGCTTCCTTTAATTTCCTTAATCTCAATATTTTTAATTAATTGGGAAAGTTTCACTTTTCTTCCTCCTTAGTCATTTGCTCCTTGATATTTAAAATCAACCGTTACAACCGTTCCTGGTTCAACTATAGTTCCTGCCTCGGGCGATTGAGAAGAGCATACTGCTCCGCCTTCTCCCGGGATTCCTCTTATCTTAACATTCAATCCCTCGCCTATTAAAATTGAAGACGCCACCGAGGCGCTTTCACCTACTACACTTGGGATTGTTATGGTTCTCTCTGCCTTTGTATCATTCATATATACGACAACATTAGAACCCGGACTAAGTCTTGTATACGCCTTTGGAATCTGGTCTGTTATAACCTCTCCGTTTCCTTTATATCTTATACTAAACCCAACCTCGCTAAGAACCTTTGCAGCTTCCTGTTTGCTCTTGCCCGACAAATCAGGGACCTCTATATCCACAAATTTTTCTTCTTCCTGACTATACATAGGCTCAACCTCTAAATATTGCAGAGTTTCTTCCATAATATTTTTTACAACGGGAGCTGCAATTGTTCCTCCATAGTAAGCCATACCAACAGGTGGTTGGTCTAAAATAACCAAACATGCAACCCGAGGGTCGTCTGCAGGGGCAAATGACAAAAACGATGCTATATATTTGCCATTACCTCTGGGTAGTTTCTCAGAAGTTCCTGTTTTACCCGCAACGCGATAGCCTGCAAGGTAAGCATTTTTACCTCCGCCCTCGGATACAACAGATTCTAAAACCTCGCACATAACCTTGCTTGTTTCTTCAGAAACAACCTGTCGCACCTTTTCAGGCTCATTTTCATCAACAATAATATTATCAGAATTTATTATTTCTTTAATTATGTGTGGCTTATACAAGGTTCCACCATTTGCAATAGCACTTACCGCTGTTATCATCTGTAATGGTGTAACTGTTATTGACTGTCCGAAAGATGATGTTGCCAAATCTACCTCAGTAAATTTATTCAGGGCAAAACCAACACCTGCTGTTTCTCCCGGCAGCTCTATTCCCGTTTCTTCAAAAAAGCCAAAGGCTCTCGCGCCTTCTAAAAAGGCCTCTTTCCCTATTTTCTGTCCCATCTGTATAAAAGCAGGGTTACAGGAATTGCAAACCGCTTCAGCAAAGGTCTGTTTTCCATGCCCCGAGCGATTAGCACAGTGTATATTCTCTGTCAGCACCTTCATAGAGCCTGAACAATTATAATGGTCCGTAAGCGCTACTGCTCCGTTTTCTAATCCCACCGATGCGACCACCGCCTTAAATGTAGAACCAGGCTCATAAGAATCAACTACTGCTTTATTCCTTCTTACTAATTGTATAACCTCATTAAAACGCTCGTTGTATTCTTTACCCTCAAGCTTTTTTAATTCCTTATCTATGCCATCATACTTCTGTCTTATAGGCAAAGTAATTGCAAAGGGTTCATTTAAATCATAGTCGGGCTTAGATGACATCGCAAGTATCTCGCCTGTTTTAACATCCATAACTATTGCCGCCGCACCCTCTTCAAGCTTATTGGCAACCCTGGCATTTTCTAAATGCTTTTCGACATATCCTTGAATTACTTCATCTATAGTTAAAACAACACTATAACCATCCTGGGCTTCAATATAACTTTCGTAGCTACTACCCGAATCCAAGCCCGTCGATTGCCTTGTAGTCACAACTCTTCCGGGCACACCGCTAAGCTCATCATCATATATACTCTCAACACCTTCAAGTCCTTGGTTATCATTTCCCACAAAACCAATTACATGAGATGCTAAATTATTATATGGATAAACCCTCTTTACATCTTCAACAAAGCTTACCCCCGAAAGTTCGTTTTCCTCTAAATATTTCCTCAGCTCATCTGCTGAATCCTTCTCTACCTTCTTTTTGATATACTCAAAACTGCTTTCCTTATCAATTTTGCGCTTAACGGTATCTTTGTCAAGGTCTAAAATTTTCGCAAAATCCTCTGCAACCTTAGAAGTTGTTATTTTGCTTTTTTCAATACTGTCCCTAAACTCCAACGGAGCTATGCTAATAGTTTCAACAGAGGCGTTTGCCGCAAGAATTTTATAATTACGGTCAAAAATTTTACCTCTTTTGGCACTAACAGTATTATCACTTGTCTGTTGCTCCAAAGCTTTTCTGGAAAGCTCTTCTCCGTCTATAATCTGAATCATAGCTGTTCTTAAAATCAACACTCCCAAGCAAATCAGGAAAGCAACCAAGATACGGGCAATTCTTTTATTTTGTTGTAGTCTGCTTTTTTTCATAGCATTCAACGACCTCCATATTCAATAACCACAATTCATCAAAAATCCCAGATACGATATAATCATAAATAGCGGAGCTTTCATTCAA
The DNA here is from genome assembly GCA_045587405.1 of Ructibacterium sp. Taxonomy (GTDB): domain Bacteria; phylum Bacillota; class Clostridia; order Monoglobales; family Monoglobaceae; genus Ructibacterium. Next base: position 14,277 of record JAZNCG010000071.1, read on the forward strand.
GAAATCCCCGCTATCACCATTCACCAAACGGATTTCCGATTAACAACCTTTATCGCCGTTCTACCGACTGACAAAATCATCCTATTTGGAGTATATTCAACATTCCCTCACTTTAAAACTCGGATTGCATTTACCAGCGCTCCCGGTGCACCTTGAAGAGCACTTCCTTCTTCTCCGTCTTCGCCTATCGTTGCCGACTCCGTATCGTCACCAAGCCTCATATCTATATAGAAAATCTGCGAATTTTCAGGTCTCATCATTCCCAATTCTTCAGTTGCATACTTTTCTAACGCGCCAAGCTCCAATTCCCTCTCAATTTTAGTCTGCATCGCTTGATTTTTAGCCTCAATTGCCGCACACTCGGCTTTAAGCTTTTCTATTTCGTTGTTAGATTCTAAAATAACAGTATATCGGAAAATCATCAAAAAGCACAAGGCAAAAACCACTGCCGCCCTGAAAAACAGCTGTATTACACCATTTCTGGTATTCAATTTATATCTTTTCTTATAATTTTTACTTACCTCTGTTTGTTTTTTATTGCTATTAATCTTAGGCCTGTCAGGAACTTCTATAGGCCTTTGCGGAGCATACCCTCTTCTATAATCGTAGGCATTAGATATCGAAGAATATCCGGTTGTTGTCTTGCTGTACTGATTATATCTGTTTGTACCGCTTCTTTGAGCTGAACCATTACGATGTTGTGGTGCTTGTACCGGCATCCTTCTCATTCCCTTCTATATTTTTTCAATCACCCTCAATTTAGCACTATGAGCACGATTGTTAATTTCTAATTCTTCTTCCGTTGCAATAATCGGCTTTCTGTTTACCAATTTAACCTGCGGTTTGTTTTTACAGACGCAAACAGGAAAATCCTTAGGGCAAGTACAACCTTTAGCAAGGTCTGCAAAAGCATTTTTAACAATTCTGTCCTCTAAGGAATGGAAGGTTATTATTCCCAATCTTCCACCCGATTTTAAGGATTCTGCAAAATCCTTTACAGCATCGCCAAGCCCTTCTAACTCTCCATTTACCTCAATTCTGATTGCCTGAAATGTCCTTTTAGCAGGATGCTTGTCCCCGTATCCTGCCGATTGGGGAAAAGCCTTCTTAACAATTTCAACAAGTTCAAAAGTTGTATCTATGGTCTTTTTTCGCCTCTGCCCTACAATAGCTGAAGCAATCCTCCTTGCGTATCTCTCTTCCCCATATTTAAATATAATGTTGGCAAGTTCCTTTTCGTCGTAGCAATTTACCACCTGCCACCCATCTAATTCTCTGTCGCGATTCATACGCATATCCAATCGAGCATCTATGCGATAACTAAATCCCCTTTCCCCATCATCTAGCTGAGGAGAAGACACTCCTAAATCCAAAATCGCTCCATCAATTTCAGAAATTCCTTTTTCCTGCAGAATTGATTTTATATTGAAGAAATCATCGTGCACATACTCTCTTTGACATTCATAGCTCTTAAGTCTTTCACTTGCCACATCAAGGGCGATTGTGTCTTTGTCAATCCCAATTAATCTGCCATCTTTATCTAATCTTTCGCATATAAGAGAGGAATGCCCCCCACCGCCAAGAGTACCATCTACATATATACCCTCGGGTTTAACCTTAAGCATTTCCACACTCTCGTTTAATAAAACTGAAATATGATGAAATCCCATCTTTATATCTCCTGATACAGAAACTACATTCCCAACTCATCTACAAAGCTCGAAATTTCTTCCTCGCTGAATGCAGAACTGTTCATATACTCGTCCCACTTAGTCTTTTCCCAAACCTCAACCTTGTCCGAAACACCAATAACAACAACTTCTTTAACAAGCCCTGCATATTCACGGATTTTAGGCGGGATAACAACTCTTCCCTGGCTATCAATTCCACATTCCTCCGCTCCTGTGCAGAAAAAGTGTTGAAGCATTCTTCTTCTTGAAGGGATTGCAGATTTTATCTCCTGCTCAAAGCGTCTCCATTCCTCTTTGGGATAAATGTATACCGTATTATTAAGACCTTTAGAAACGACAAAACTGTCACCCAAGTCGTTTCTGAACTTAGAGGGAATATTTAATCTGCCCTTTGCATCAAGATTTTGATTGTACTCGCCAATCAACATTTTTGTCGCCTCCTTTCGTTTTAAAACACGCTTAATTCAAAATAGGATTTCAAAGCAAATTTTAATACATTTTAAACCACATCAATCCACTTTGCTCCACTTCTATTATATTCTAATATATTTCTCTGAATATTGCAAGTGTTTTTTTAAAATTTTGTTAAGTTTTTTTCACAAATTATAATGTAAATTTATTCCATTTTGCATAAATGTATTTTTTCCGACTCATATTTCTGCCTTTTTTCGTATTTTTTTGGGATTTTTCAACTCTTGACTCATTTTTTACAAAAAGCACATATTTTTACAGCATCTTTACAAATCTAACAGCACTATTCTATAAATCCCCACTTTTACCTTCATAAAAATTTAGCTTTCGGTACTCTTCAACAAAACACAAAAAAGAGAACGCCTCAAAACGGGTCGTTCCCTATAAATTTACTTATTTCATTTTTTAAATTATGTGATATAGTAGAAAAAATTAAACTGTGGGGTTTTGTGTCGGTGGACGAATTTATCAGTTTATTACAAAATTTCTTCTTCCCTATGGTTGCCCATAAATTGGGAATTAAATATAATATGGGCAGAAAGGCTTTAGAAACACCATGAAAATGAAAGAAAACAACAACAAAGAAATATCAAAAAATAGAGGACTGTCTTTCGACAGTCCTCAAACTTGAAATATTACTTATTTCTCTTCTTCAGCTTCAGCAACTTATTCTGCAGCATTGAGATTATAAACGCTGTTTAAAATCTTAGCAGCTTCTGCTCTTGTAGCATTTTTAGCAGGTCCAAATGTGCCATCTTCATAACCATTAACTATGCCTAAACCAGCCAATTTATAAACATGGTCTTTAGCGTAGTCTGCAACTTCATTATCGTCTGCGAAAGCTTTAACTTCTTTAGCTTCGTCTTCAAGAATTCTACCTAAGATTGTGCAGATATCCTGACGAGAGATATTGTCTTCAGGACCGAATGTTGTTTCGCTTGTACCATTGAGGTAACCAGCTTCAGCAGCAGCTACAATAAATTGTGTATACCATGCATCTGCAGGACAGTCAGCAAACTTAGAATCTGTTGAACCAACCTCTAATTTGAACATTGTAGCAATCATCTTAGCAAACTCGGCACGAGTCACCAAACCTTCTGGCTCGAACTCTGTTTCGGTTTTACCATTGATAACACCTAATTTTTTGAGGTTTGCAACAGCCTCTGTAGCCCAGTGACCTACCATATCAGCAAATCCTGTTACAGGATCAACTACAGGCTTTTCAGGTTCTTCAGGAGTTGAAGGTTTGTTAGAACCGCCACCTGCTGTAATTCCGCCAACGCTAACCGTATTGCTCTTAACGATATCAATATCAGCTGTAGCAACTGCATCCTTGATGAACAATGTAGCTCCACCAACTTTAACAGATACTATAATACTTTGTTCAACATCAACACCAATATCTTTAGCTGTGAAATAAGTTGAGAATGTACCATCTTCCTTTATAACTGTCTTAATAGGTTTAAGAGCCGTTTCTTTCTCACCAACAACCTTTGTGAGTGCGATTACAACTTCTTTACCAACATTTCCTGCTGCTTTACCAGAAACAACAATGCTTTTATTTGTTGTAGCATCGCCAGAAGGAACAACATCAAAGAACGCATTTTCTGCATCGAAAGGAATTGTATTAGGAGTAACCTTAACTGTTACTGTCGCAGTTTTTTCACCAAGATTGAATATTCCGTTCTTAGATAATCCTGACAACTTAAGTGTAACTGTTGCAGTCTGACCAACTTCGTTAGCCAGCTCTGTCTCCTCTACTGTATAAGTTTCATATGTGTCTGTAAATTCACCGTTCTTATCTGTGATTACATGAACAGCTCCCTTTACGATAGCTTCAACTTCATCAGGTGTGAAGTTACCTGCTTGACCTTCTACAAACATCTTTTCAATTTCAGTCTTATCAACTGTAATTCCGCCTTCAGCGTCAACTGTTGTTAAAGGCTGAAGTGTAATTGTTAAAGAAGCTTTAACTCCATCTGCGATTGTCCAAAGCTCTGCTTTTTCTGCAGGAACAGAAACTGTACCTTCGAATATCTGTGCCTCAAGTTTTTTGGGGTCATAACCTTCTAAGTTCCATGCAACATTCAATTCTTTTGCAATGCCCTTATCAGATGTAACAGCAACTACTTTAGGCAACTCAAGTGTATCTACCGTTGTACCCAATACAGCTGTATCTAATGTAGCAGGTACAGTGCCTGTGATATTATCTTTACCAGTAACCTTAACTGTTACTGTCGCAGTTATTTCAGCAAGATTGAATATTCCGCTCTTAGATGATCCTGAGAACTTAAGTGTAGCTGTTGCAGTCTGGCCATCTTCGTTAACCAACTCTGCTCCCTCTACTGTATAAGTTTCATATGTGTCTGTAATATCACCGTTCTTAACTGTGATTACAGGATCAGCTTTCTCTATGATAGCTTTAACTTCATCAGGTGTAAATTCTGTCTTTGCAGAAACCTGATCGATTGTGATTTCAGCCTTATCAACTGTAATTCCGCCTTCAGCGTCAACTGATGTTAAAGGCTGAAGTGTAACCTTTACTGAAGGTTGAACAAAATCATCTTTAAATCCCCAAGCATCTGTAGGAGCTGTAACTGTACCTGTGATTGTCTGCTCAGCAACTGATAAAGAATTGAAGCTAGATGTATCCCATGTTACATCTAATTCTTCGCCTTCTACAGTGTCTTTTACTGAATCTGTAACAGCAAGTTTCTGTGGCAATCCCAAGCCTGCGCCATTTACACCTGCATCTGTACCAACAGTTTTGTCAGCAACTGCAGCAACAGCCTCAACTTCATTGATTGTATCAGTAGCTATAACTGTAATCTTTTCAGATGTGCTAGCAAAAGAAAGAATCGCTTCTTTACCAGGTCCAAAAGTAACTGATGCTTTATTGCTTATATCCAAAGCATATGGTTCAGTAGTTGGTGCTGAATCAGAAACTCCCACTGTAAGTTTTGCTAACAATGTTTTTGTGCCTGTAGTAATAGGTTTTGCTGCCATTGTACCAATTTTCAAAGTATTACCAGAAGTACTTACAGCATCTCCCAACGCACTCCTAAACATAGAAGTTACATCATCTTTTTCTGCAATTGTCAAATTTGTATTATCAAATGTAAACCAAAATGCAGGTGCTATAAGATTATATGCTGCTAACGGAGTAGCTGGATTTGTATGCGTTGCATAAATACTCATCTCTACACTCTCACCTTGTTTAACAAGATCTGCGTTAACATCAACTTCTATAGCGAATGATCCACCATCTCCAGCTGCAGCAAATACGCTAACTGAAGCCATACTAAACAGCATTGCAAAGACAACAAGCATTGCCATTATTTTCTTTAAATTTCCCATATTATTTTTCTCCTCTCAAAATATAATGTAACTTTTGTATTATTCCCTACTCAGGAATAACCGGTAATTTTGCACCTTCTCCAAGCATATCATACAGATAATAGAACAAGTACTGCAAATCTGTTGGATTAACATCTCCATCCTTGTATATGTCTGCTGCTTTTAAGCAATCTGAATCTGTAATTTTTTGCATATCATATAGATGATAGAATAAGCACTGTAAGTCTGTAGGTGTTATCTCTCCTTCGCCATCAACATTACCATAATTAGGCTCAACTACATTAACTGTAACTTCTTTTTCTAAATCAGTTACGGTGAAGAATCCACTTGCACTTGTGCCATTGATTGTAACCTTAACTGTAGTTGATGCACCAACTTGATTTGTAACAGTTACATCTTGCTCAACAGTAACTGCACCGAGTTCAAATGTATCTGTTACATCACCCTTAGTAATTTCAATCTTTGTAATATCAACAGCATCAGATGCATTCAATGTATTTCCAGTATCTGCAACCTCAATTCCAAATGTGTTAGGTGTAAGCGTAATATCCTGTGCTGTTGCGTTTGTTATAGCAACATTCTGAACTGTAGCTGTAACATTTCCAATTGTGTTGTCATCACCTGCAAAAGACCAACCCTCAGGTAATGTAACTGTGCCATTAACTGTCTGAGGATCCTTGCTTGTAGGATCATAGTTAAAGCCATCTATATCCCACTCAACATCAACAGCCTGTCCTGCAGCATAATCAGGCAACTTAACCTCTACTTCTTCAGGCAGATCTAAATCTGCTTTAGCTGTGCCAAATGGAGCCTCAACAACAGGCATCTCGAACTCTTCAACTGCAACAGTCCTCGGAGCTTCTTCAGCGCCCTGAAGGTTGATTATCAACCATTGAGCATCTGTTTCATCTTTAACAGCATCTGAATCAGATCCGATTTTTATAACCAAGTCGCTGTCTGTAGCAACCTTATGGTCACCTTCACCAACCGCCAGAACAAGCTCGAACTTATTTTCAGATGTTTTGTATACTTTCTGGTCAATAGCAACAATATTGCCTTCTTCTATAGCAGGAGCATCATCGCCAAGTTCATCAAACTTATAAACAACTATTGCAACCTGATCGCTAACAGCACCATCCTCAATTCTATACTCAACTGTAAGTTCAATTGTTTGGGTATCATCAACTGCAGTATACAAAATACCCTCAACATTAGAAACCTCTATTTCAGAATTTTCTTTATTTACTTTATCCCACATAGGAGTTGTATCATCAGTAACATCGCCCATTAAATCAACAGAGATATAATCAAGCTCTACTTCAACCTCTTCAACAACCTCTTCAACAACTTCTTCAACAACAACTTCTTCAACAACTTCTTCAACAGCAACTTCTTCCTCAGCGGTTTCAACCACATCAACAATATCAGTTTCCGCCTCTGT
>JAZNCG010000072.1:0-2071 GCA_045587405.1 Ructibacterium sp.
AGAGCTGTTATACCTAACTCCCCCGCTAAATCCATCGGCAAGGAACATACATTTATGCAGGATATTCAGGATATTGCCATAATAAAAGATACTCTTTTTCTTCTTTCACGAATGGTCAGCGACAGAATGAAATACAAATCCGTTTATGGGAAAACCATTACATTAAAAATTAAGTATTCGGATATGAAATCCATAACCCGCTCCCATTCAGGTTCTCCTACAAATTCTCAGGACAAAATTTATAAAACCGCAGTTCAACTGTTAGATAACCTGAATTTATCTCAGCCGATTCGCCTTGCAGGTGTTTCTGTAACCAATTTTGCCGAAAAGAACCTTGAACAGCTTTCTTTTTCCGATATTCTCCTTGCAACAAACAACAAAAGCGAGAAGTTAGAGAACGCTGTAACAAGCATCCGTAGAACCATGGGGGAAAATTCCCTAAAAACCGCCAGAGAAATCCTGGCAGAGCATAATCTAAAAGAGGATATATAGCTAAAAACACTTCGCTATATATCCTCTTTATTAATTCTCTTTATTTTTCAAATTCCTTTCCTCTTATCAAATAATCAATCGACACGCCAAAATATCGTGAAAACAAACAAAGCATTTCCAAATCAGGATTTCCCTTTCCATTTTCTATTCTATTATTCATTTAAAATTTCTGCATAATGAAAACAAGCAGATAATATAAATATACAAAATGAACTAATAATCCAAGGAGGATGATTATGGATACATATAATAATATTTATAAAGATATTGCTTGTCGGACACAAGGGGATATCTATATTGGTGTTGTAGGGCCTGTCAGAACAGGGAAGTCTACATTTATTAAAAAATTTATGGAAAAGGCTGTTATTCCAAAAATTGAGAACGAACACAAGCGCGCCCGCGCCTTAGATGAGCTTCCTCAAAGCTCGGGAGGGCGAACCATAATGACCACAGAACCAAAGTTTATACCCAACGAGGCAGTAGAAATTTCCATTGGGGATTCTACCAGCTTTAAGATGCGTATGATTGATTGTGTTGGGTATATCGTAGAAAGTGCCAGAGGGTACATTGAAGAAGAAAATCCAAGAATGGTGGTAAGTCCTTGGGCGGATGAGCCCATTCCTTTTTCTCAGGCGGCGGAAATAGGCACAGGAAAAGTTATTGGTGAACATTCAACCATAGGAATAGTTGTTACCTGCGACGGCTCCATAACCGATATCGAACGAGAGGATTATGTTCAGGCAGAAGAAAGAGTTATAAATGAACTAAAAGCCCTTAACAAGCCCTTTGTTGTTATCTTAAACAGTACAAATCCTCATTCTCCGCAGACAGTTCAACTAAAGTCCTCTTTAGAAGAAAAATACAAAGTTACTGTTATACCTCTAAGCTGTATGGATTTGACAGAAGATGACATAAACTCCGTTATGACAGGAATTTTATATGATTTCCCTCTATCCGAAGTAACCTTTAATATGCCCCAATGGATTCTTTCTCTTGCAGATGGCAATAATCTGAAAAGCGAAATACAAAACTCCGTTTTTGAATCAACAGAAGGAATATTTAAAATTTCTGATGCATTGAATATGCCTGAGAGGATTGCAACCTGTCCATACATCGAAAAAGTTTTCCCCGAAAAAATAGATGCAGGCAAAGGTATTGTTTCCCTCGCCTTATCTGTTCCCGATAAATTTTTCTACCAAACCGTAAAAGATTTATCCGGCTTTGACATATTCGGTAAATCCCAGCTTCTTGCCTTGATGCAAAGTCTTGCAGAAATGAAATGCGAATATGATAAAATTTCATCTGCTCTCGAACAAGTGAAACATAAAGGCTATGGAATTGTAACCCCATCTATAGATGAGCTAACCTTAGAAGAGCCTGAAATTGTAAAACAAGGCAGTCGCTTTGGCGTTCGTCTTAAAGCCAGCGCCCCAAGCATACATATTAACCGCTACAAACCCAAGTTCTTAAAAACCGCATAAAATGGGCATTTTAAAAGCACAGACTGTGATGGTCTGTGCTTTATCTATCATTAACCAACTATTAACACTTTTTTGCATACAAACAAGTTTTTCAAATT
>JAZNCG010000073.1:0-3355 GCA_045587405.1 Ructibacterium sp.
GATATTAAAATGTATGTAGATAATAATCTTTCATGTGACTTTGGACACTCTGAAGCTTTGCTTAGAATTATTGAAAATATTGTTCTAGACAGCACTGCAAGTATTACTCCACTTCTAAATTATTTTTTAGATAATATAAGTTTACCACCCGAAAGATTTGACGAAACATTTAGAGCGATGCTCTCTTCTTGTACTTTAGCATCAAGGGTTAGTGCCATTGCTGAATTATATACTCGCCCTGAATATGCAAATCTTCAATTTTCCAGTTATAATTTAGAACAATTTTTTAACGCTCTTGCTACGCAGATGAATGATGCACTTTCAGACAAAACAAAAGGTGATATTAAAGTTGTTATTGACGAAAAATCTCTTGAAAGTGTTACTTTGGATGCAAGACGAATTTCAATTATTGTTTATAACTTAGTTTTAAATTCGATTATGCATGGAAAAAGTAAAAACAAAAACATTGAACTTATATGTAAATCTTCCCTATCAGGCTTTGAACTTAATGTACGCGACCATGGTGGCGGAATTACAGACGAAGCTCTTGAAAAAGCTTTTACAAAATACAAAGAACCCTTTTCTTTAGCCACAAATCTGCACGGATTTAATCCACCGCAGATGCACGGATTAGGTTTACCTTTGTGTAAAAAATTAGTTGAAGATATGGACGGAACAATTAATATTAAAAGATTTCATAAAGGGACAACTGTCACAATTGAAATTCCACAACCTAATATAATTGTTCTGCGTGAACCATCAATTTTTATGCCTGATGATGCTTTGCTAAGAAACATTATGTCCAAGCTTCTGCTTTGCTTGAAATACGATGTCGATTCAAAGGAGATATTATAATAATGACTATTACATATGAATACTTTTCATCTTTATATGTTAATATAACTAACAGGTGCTCTAATACTTGTACATTTTGTGTAAGAAATAAGCACGATGATGTTAATGGTAAAGATAATTTATGGCTTGAGCACGAACCTACTATTGATGAAATTAAAGATGATTTCTTGTCGAGAGATTTATCCAAATATGACTCTATAGTTTTTTGCGGATATGGCGAACCAACCATGCGATTTGATGATATGTGTCTTATCGCCAAATGGTTAAAAACTTTAGTTCCTGAATTACCTATAAGATTAAACACAAATGGTCAAGCCAATTTAATATGCAAAAGAGATGTAACTCCTGAACTTGATGGCTTGTTTTCTTGTGTTTCTATTAGCCTTAATGCTGAAACTGCAGAAAAATATCAAAAATTGTGCGTAAGTGAATTCGGAGGAGATACAGCCTTTGAAGCAATTCAGGATTTTGCCGTTAAAGCAAAAAAATATGTTCCTGATGTTGTTTTTTCTGTCGTTGATATTATGTCTGCGGAAGAAATTGATAAATGCCGTTTAATTGCTGAAAAATGTGGGGCTAATTTTAGGATAAGAGAGTTTATTGATTAATATTTTGGAGGTTTTATGCTAAAATTACAGGAAATAACTATTGATAAAAAAGATTTAATAACTGATTATATAAAAAGAAAGTGCAGTAAAAATTCTGAATTCACATTTACAAATCTTTTTATGTGGCGAAAAAGCTATGATATTAAATATTTAATTATTGATGATATGTTATGCATAATGCCAAAACACGGGAATGGTCCTCGTAGTGCAACATTTCCTATCGGATACAAAGCAACCGATGGCACAGAGCGGGATATTAAGCCTGTTGTAGAAAAGCTTTTATGCTATTTTGATGAAACAAACGAAAGACCACTTATCCGATTATACGACCAAACAGCTGTTGATAAATTTATTGAAGCTTTTCCCGGTAAATTTCTTATTACAGAAGATGTTAATTCCTTTGATTATGTTTATAAAACACAAGATTTAATCAATCTTCCCGGGAAAAGTTATCATGCTAAGAAAAATCACATCAATAAATTTAAAAAGTCATATAATTGGGAATATCAACCTATTACTGCAGAAAATGCAAATGAATGTTTATCCCTTTTTGATAAATGGTATTCTGATAAACCTGAGCAAAATAATACCGCAATACACGAAGAAAAAGAGGCTGTATTAGAGCTTTTTAATAATTGGGACCATCTTTCAATTAAAGGTGGTTGTATCCGAGTTGATGGAAAAATGGTTGCATTTTCAGTAGGCGAAGCTCTATGCAATCATATGGCTGTTATCCATTTAGAGCACGCCGATACATCCTATAATGGAGCGTTTGCTATAATGAATCAACAATTTTTAGAACACGAATGGAATGAGTATGAATTTGTTAATCGCGAAGAAGATATGGGTATTCCCGGTATGAGAAAAGCAAAGGAATCTTATCGCCCTTCTTTTATGGTTAAAAAATATGTTGCAACACTTATGCCTGATAATATTGGTTAGTAGGTCTAACTTTTATTAATAATAAAAATTTTAGGAGTAAATTATGTTTTATTATATTTCCGGAAAATTAGTTCATAAAACCGATACTTTTGCTGTAATTGATGCAAATGGGGTGGGATATAGAATTTATTCTACCACTTCATCTCTTAAAGATATTGGTGATATAGGCGATAACGCCAAGCTTTATACATATATGAATTTAAAAACCTCTTCTGACATATGCGTTTTATATGGTTTTTCTTCTCTTGAAGAGTTGAATATATTTGAAATGATTTTAGGAGTTTCAGGGGTTGGTGCCAAAACCGCCGTCGCCCTTCTTTCTAATGTTTCTCCGTCAAAATTTGCTCTTTGTGTTGTATCTAACGATGCAAAATATATTGCCTCACATACACCGGGGCTTGGTCCTAAGGGCGCACAACGAATAATATTAGAACTTAAAGATAAATTTAAAGGTGTTGACTTATCAGAAGTATCCGGAAATGAAATATTTACAGACCCTGACCCCGATGAAAATGAAGCTGTTTCGGCTCTTGTAGTTTTAGGTTATACACCTCAAGAAGCAAAATCTGCTTTAAAAGGAGCAAGTGGCTCTGTTGAAGAAATGGTTAAGTTTGGTCTGAAAAATCTAATGAAAGGTTAAATTCGGTGAGTTGATATTATGGATAATAATGAAAATCGAATAATAACATCCAATGAACTAATCGAGGATAATGATGCCGAATTTTCTCTTCGTCCTAAAGCACTCGAAGAATATATTGGTCAGAAAAAAGTTAAAGAAAATTTAAAAATATTTATTGGTGCAGCAAAGCAACGAGCTGAAGCTTTAGACCATGTATTGCTATATGGTCCTCCTGGACTTGGAAAAACTACACTTTCAGCAATAATTGCAAATGAAATGGGCGCAAACTTTAAGCAAACATCAGGTCCAGCAATAGAAAAACCTAGCGACC
>JAZNCG010000074.1:0-5888 GCA_045587405.1 Ructibacterium sp.
AATCCATAAAAAAAGTGTGACAACAGTAGCATTTGATTCAAAAAGTATACGATAATATGGCATAACCATACTTGACATGTAATTTTATCCTACACTTTTTTAATTCTGTCCGACACTTTTCGTATCAAATGCTCATATAAAAGTTGGTCATAACAAATATATTAAATTTGTCAAAATGGGACAATGATACGGTTGAGCATAGGGCATTTTAATATGAAATTTGGTCATGAAAGTATATTAAATTAACATACAATTATGTGGATTGATTTTGGGTGGTGATGTTGAGGGGGGGTTATAATGGATTATGTAAATTATGAAGTATCAGCTTACTAAAAGTAAGGGGTCTGATTTTCATAAGGTTACTGGTTTTTCTTGTGACAATTTACATAATATTATATTATCTTCACTAATGATAAATATCGCCTTTGTTCGTATATTTTCAAATGAATAGAAAATCATATGCTTACCTAAGAAAATGTAGTGAATATTTTTAAAAGACAAGTTCACAATTTATGAGAAAACATGATGTTCCAACGCCAATATTTCCAATGCTACAAACATAATGTATGCAAATTAATGTAGAAGTTTCTAAATCTGCTTAATGGATAAAGATACGGCCAGTGATATTATAAATCACATATTTAGGATAGTTTGTATTCATTATCTTGCCATATTATATTTTTATCAGGGTTTTACCTTTAGATCCTCCATTGTCCACTTTTTTAAGAGCTTTATTGATGTCAGATAACTCATAGATTTCATCAATTGAGGGTTCTATCTTATTTTCTTCAAAGATTTTGGATATTTCAGTTAATTGTTTGCCATTTTCATTAACAAAGAGGAAATAATATTTCTGATTTTTCTTTTGAGCCATTTTATCAAATTTGCGACCAACCATTCCAAATAATATTTTTTTAATTGAAGATAAACCCATTCTCTGAGCAAATTCCTTATTTGGCATTCCTTTTAAGGAAACAAGAGTTCCACCATGTTTCAGTATTCTGAATTCCTTTTCCAGTTCTTTTTCACCAATAGTGTCCAATACATAATCTACGTCGTGTAATATTTGCGAGTAATCCTGAGTCCTGTAGTCAATGAATTCATCCACTCCCAAATCAGTCACTCTTTGTTTGTTTCGTGCACTTCCGCTTGTGAAGACATTAAGACCTAAATGTTTAGCGATTGGAATTGCCATAGCTCCAAGACTTCCAGTGCCTCCGGAGATAAAAATACTCTCATTTTTATTAATTTTCATCAAATCAAAAGACTGAAATGCTGTTAAAGCAGTCAAAGGAATACATGCTGCCTGTTCAAAACTTAAATAGTCGGGAATTTTTGCAAGTGCGGTCTTATCAACTGATGCAAATTCTGCAAATGCACCGATATTATCTAAAGGCATTCTTGAATACACCCTATCACCTATATCAAATTCTGTTACATTTTCCCCAGTTTTTTCCACAATGCCTGAAAATTCATTGCCCATTATTAATGGAAGTTTGTAGGGTGTTATCATTTTGACTTCTCCACGGATAATCATGTTATCTAGAGGATTAACGCCGGCAAACATAATCTTTACTAAAACATCATTCGGACCAATTTCAGGAACCGGAACCTCTTCAATACGAATTTCACTGCCTTTATTATCATATTTTTTTAAAATAGCTGCTTTCATTAATTCACCTTTAAATTTTCAATAATTCGGCATAATAATCTTTAAACATGGCAATAATTTCTGAATCTTTTTCATCACCGCATTCTAATTCGTCCAAACCAAAAACTGCCATTTCATATAAAATCTTATTTAGTCTGGATCCTTTTTTTGTCAAATGGTATTCAGTTAAATTCTTTTTGGTGCCAACAACATTCTTCTTTACAATAAGACTATTGTTTTCCATAAATTTCAACGTGTCTGTCAAAACGGTGGCAGATAAATTGGGATGATCTTCTTTAAATTCTGAAAAATGTTTTTTTCTGGTAAACATATCTCTAATCAATACGATAACCCATTTTCGATTGATTAATTTAAGTGTATTTTCAATAGGGCAAGTAACTAAATCTTTTGTCAATAATTATCACCATGATTAAATTATAATATTACATTTGAAAAAATTGTTATAAATAATTCATAGTTAGTGCTGACTAACTTCAAAAGTGGAAAGTAAATTTCAAATATCAAATCGTTAGTGTTATTGTGGTTTTGGCCTAAAAATCAAGCTGTTCTGCGAGGCAGATATTGCATACTGCATTTGGCGTGTCGATGTTTGCATCCTTTACTGGACATAGGAATGCACCATTTTTTTCTTCAACTTTCAGTGACCCTGGGAATGGTGTGCCTACAGGATGAATGGGCTCTTCTAAAATGAATGTTGTATAAATTGAAGAAATTTCAAAAATAAGAAGCACTTTGGGTTTACTCTCCCGTATCCCGGTTTTATAATGTAATCTTAAAATTTTAATTGCTTCACTGAATGATTCCTTGTCAATATCTTGAGTATAAGAATTGTTGTCGTTTGAAATGTCCTTGATACGCAATAGGAATGACTCAATATATGATTTTTCACTATCTTTTCTGTAGTTTTCCTGAACATATCTGTTTTCTTTTATAACCTGTGAGGAAAAGTCCATCATATCAAATACTGAAATGCTTGACGAATATTTTTTCAGAATTTCCAAAACCGAAAATGATTTGATGGCGTTATCTTGTGAAATGAGATTTGAAAGTTCATCATACATCTCCATGCAGCTGTCTGACATTTCATATACTCCCTGGTTAAAATCCGAATGAATATCCTGCATTTTTGCAAACGCAATAGCTGCACATGGAGTTTTCATCCCTGATGCTCATGATTCTGGTTTTGCATTTGTATTCCCCGTTTTCTAAAAAGACTTCATCTTTTGTAGGGTTGTCTCCAAATGGGTGGAGAGGTTTTTTAGCCATTAGTGCCAGATATAGTGAGATGTATTTTGTAAATTCTCTTGTTTGCTCATCTCCTCCGGCATAAGTGTCAAAATAAAAATCAATGTCATTTTTAAGGTTTTCAATAACTCCGTCCTTAATGTCATAGTCTTCATCGATATCCAGTGCAAATATTTCATCCCATGTTTGTGAATTGTATTTGGCTAATTTTTTAGTCAGCGGATCTTTATATCTCTCATCTGTAACTTTGTTTCTGAGATATTCAATAGGATAATCTTTTAGATTTTCTTTAATTTCTTCATGCAATTCTGTTGCTTTCATAATTTAATTACTATATTTGATTAAGTATAAATGTTTTCATTAATCTAATGAACTATCCATGTAATTGAAGCAGAACAGCAGGTTGGTGAGAGGATTTTTTCTGATAACGGTAATGATGCATAATTACGCTTCAATCCTTTTAACTTTTTAGGGAAGCTATTATTGACCTTACCATAGTTATCAAGCAGCAGATGCTTATTGCAATAGGATATCCTAAAAAAGCAATAACGAATCCAACTAGGAATATTACAAAAGGAGTATACAGAGCTGTTTGAATATTCATCGCTCTTTTTATATAGTCCTTATTTTCCTCATTAACTTTAAGCAATGACCTTGCCATTACAAACAGTATTATATCAACTGCAATAAAGTCCAGACCATACAGCGCCTGAGGAATAAATGAATTGGGATTGTTTGCCACAAAAGTTGTAATATAGGGAACCAAAGAGAAAACAAACATCAATAAGATATTCAGCCAGATTATCCGAGTGTTTATTTTATCAACATGATTATAAATCAGATGGTGGTATTGCCACAGGTTGGCACACACTAAAAAACTTATAAAGTAAGCAAAATATGATGTTCTTAAAGCCCAGATGGATGCAAGAGATGCAGTTGCAGGTTGTGGCAATTCTAAAACAAGTACAGTTACAATAATTGCAATTATTGCGTCATAAAAAGCTTCCAGCCTATTTGTATCCATCAAGTTTTTCATATCCATATTAAATTATTTTGATTTCATCATATTTTAAATATTTTTATTGGAATGTGTGAAAAATAGTATTGTCATATTACCTGTAGGTAAGTGCTATATATATTATTGATGTTTTAGAAAAATATTCATGGTTATTATTATGAATATGTGCGATAATCCAACAATGGATGATTTGAATTTTATCTTAAAAAAGAAATGGACTTTTTGCATTTTAGCTGAGCTGCATCTTGGAAGTAAACATTTTCAGGATTTTACCAGTAATCTGCCAAATCTGTCTACAAAGGTTCTTCATCAGACATTAACGGAACTTGAGGAAATAGGTCTGGTCAACAAAATAACGATTCAGGAAAAACCGAAAGTGACCGAATATTCATTAACCGAGAAAGGCAAACTTTCAAAAAACTTGATTAAGGAATATTATGGATATATTGCACTCATTTCATCGGATTCAAAAGATGAGGAAGAAATCCTTAAGAGAATAGAAAATTTGTAGGTGTCAATAATGCATTATACTGGAACCGTTTATAGAAATCCCTATGCACCTCCCTCTCCACTTCTTGAAATAACTCAGGGATGCAGCCACAATAGGTGCAAATTCTGCAACATGTATTCTGATGTTAAATTCCAGCCATCTCCAATGGAATGGATTGAGGAGGACTTGGCTGAAATTAAAGCATTTTACCCCGAAACAGATAGGCTGCAGCTTTTAAGCGCAGACCCTTTTGCATTAAGCTTCAGCAGGCTGAATGAAATCTGCAATCTGATTCATAAGTATCTGCCCAATATCGAAATCATGACAATGGCGGCAAGGGTTGACAACATCATGGATAAAAGCGTCAGCGAACTTAAAACCCTTAAGGAAAAGGGAATCGTCGAATTAAATCTGGGGGCTGAAAGCGGTGATGATGCAACCCTTAAAAGTGTAAACAAAGGATATGAATCCAAAGACATTCTGGAACAATGTGAAAAGCTTGATAAAGCCGGAATTGATTATTGGCTTACATTCCTGAATGGCGTAGGTGGCGCGGAACATACAAAAGACCATGCATTAAATTCCGCAAAAATATTTAGCCAAACCAATCCCACTGTCGTTGGAACAGGTGGACTGGTGTTATTTGAAGGAACCGGACTATTGGCTCTTTATAAAAAAGGAAAATTCAATCCGCTAAGTGAAAAAGGATTGATGGAAGAGCTGAAATTATTCATTGAAAACCTTGATTATGACGGAAGGTTCATCACTCACCACACATTTTCAATGGATTTGAACAATTCCGATTTCAAGAAAAACAAACAGAAAATCTTAGAAAGACTGCAGTACGGCATTGATAACTTGGATATGGATCAACTGGCAGATATAAGGAAAAATAAGAGAGGATTATAATGGATATCGTTGCAATAATGGGATCACCCAGAAAACATGCAAATACCGACATGCTATTGGATGAAATGATTAAAGGAGCAAAGGAAAACGGACACGATGTTATCAAGCATTACATAAGTGATTTGGATGTTCATCCATGCAGGGGCTGCGGAGTTTGTATGCAGGGAAAGGACTGTGTTTTTAAAGATGACGGATTTGAGGTTACACATCAGATTGCTGAAGCTGAAGGTCTGATTGTTTCAACACCAATCTATTTCGGGCAGATGACAGGTGATTTAAAAGTTCTACTTGATAGAATGTATGGAATCACACACAATCCTCTGATACCATTAACAGGAAAGGTTGCACTGATATTTACGCATTTGGGTCCTGAAGGCTACTATGATTCATATATCGAACTTACTAAAATCCAGCCGTTTCAGATGAACATGCACTATCAGATAGTGGATGTTTTGGATGTCGGAAGTTTGGGGGATGTGCGAAACCAACAAAATAAACTGATTGAAGCCTATGAAATCGGGAAAAAATTTTAAGCGATTTTTAAGTTTTTTTTT
>JAZNCG010000075.1:0-3376 GCA_045587405.1 Ructibacterium sp.
AAACGATAAAGGATGTGTTGTCTTATGGATGATTTTTTTAAGAGAATGAGAGAATTTGATGATTTGCTGGATGATGAATTTGAGTTTGCAGATAAAGATCAATCATCACACATTAAATCCGAAAACGAGCTTAATTATTGCTTCGAAAAAAAAGATGCAGGCCTTGATGTTTATAAGGTTACACTTGTAGACCCTACTGCAGCACATAAGGCAAAAATGCACATTCACAAACTGAATAGAAATAGCGATGACACATTTGATGTTTTCAGACTTGACGCATCAAGTATTCCTGAAAAGAGGTCAAGTTCAGCAATCATTTATAAAGATACAGGATGCAGGTTTATGTATGATCCGCTTGCTATTGTTGTAAACGAGACAGATTCAATGGAACTTAATGTGGGGATCAGATATGCTGAAAAGTACTATTATCTTGAGGGGGAACCCTCTGAATATCCTGTCAATATTATGTTCGCAATAGATGATGATACTTTCAAAATATTTGATATCTACGAGACTGTAACAGACAAGTATGAAGCATTGAAACAGTATTCAAAGCTTACGGTGGCTCAGCGTAAATTTTTCAAAAATCAATTTTACAAACCTAAAAAGACTGAAACAATAGACGAGTCCATATTCACTCCTATAAGAGATGAAAAGGCACTCAGAGTGTTATATGAAACATGCAAGGATACCTACAGCGACAGAACAAGAGCTAAGGCTAAAATGCTTTTGTCTGAGCTTAACGGTCATCTAAACTATGGCGACAAAGCAGATGTTGTAAATCAGCTTTCCCACATACTCGGTATTGACACTCAGCTGCAGCCTTACCGCAAAAAAACTTATGATGAAATCAAAGCCTTGATGGATAAGCATATTTACGGTCTTGATGAGTTCAAAGAGAGATTCGGTGAGTTCCTGTTAGCGATGCAGTATTCCAATTCTTCCAACTTTGCTGCATTGCTTATAGGTCCTCCCGGTGTGGGTAAAACGAGTGTGGGAAAGGTGATTGCAGAATGCTGTGAAAAGCCACTTATTCATATCGATTGTTCCGGTGCTGATGTTATAGCAATGTCAGGATTAGTTAGATCATATGGTGGCGCTAAAGCAGGCAAGGTGATAGACGGTTTTTGGGAAATCGGTCGTACTGACGCAGTGATGCTGGCAGATGAAATTGACAAACTTTCAGTTACGAAAGAAGGAAACCCTTACAGCGTTTTCTTAAAGGCTCTCGGACCTCAGAAAATGCTCCGTGATGAATATGTTGATGCGGACACTGATGTTTCTTCAACAATCTTTATTGCAACGGCAAACAATATTGAGGACATTCCGGGATATATACTCAACAGATTCGGTGACAATGTCTTCTATCTGGACAAGTATTCACTCGAAGAAAAAATGGTCATCGCTGAAAATCACCTTATACCTTCAATTCTTAAAGAACACAACATTAAGAAAGAAGAACTAAAGTTTACGCAAGATGCTCTTGAACTGATTGTCCGTGAATACTGCGAGGATGAAGGTGTTCGTGAAACCGAAAGCTATATCAAATCGCTTGTCAGAAAAGCAATACGTCTTTGGGTCTGTAATATCAAGCAGAAACCTTTGGTGATTGATGATGCCTTTGTAAGAGAATATCTCGTGAAAATGAAAAAAAGAGAAAAATCATATAGCAAGGTAGGATTTTGATTTTATAATCAAGAAAAGAGGGATAACATGAAAAACTCAAACACTCTCAGCAAATCAAGTTTTATTGGAAACACAATTTGGTTCGGTATAAACCTTGCAATCATATACCGTTTTACATGTTTTTCAGGTATATACGGAATAACTGTATTTCAGTCAAAGCTCGTGTTTTGGGCACTGGTAGTTTTTCTTATCCCTCTTGGGACATATATTACATATGCAAAGAGACGGAATTATCTTAGTATATTGGTAAACATAGCACTTGCGTTTGAGATTTATACCATTGTCTCCACATTCAGGTACATACCTATAGTTCATATTATTGCATTATCTATTGTCACATTACTTGGCTTGTCATATTTCGGCCTGATTGTTTTTCAGAAGGTCAAGAATAAAAAACATCTTAAGAAGATAGTATTCAATCGCATAAAATTTGCTTCTCTTGGCACACGAACAATCATTGCAGTGCTGCTTCTTTCTGTTACATTGCCTTTCTGTGTGAAATCAGTATTCGGATACGAACTTATCAGTTCAAATGTCGATGTGAGTATAGTTGATTCTGCAGATGACGAATGGTCATTAAGCAATAATATCGAAACAGTTGCTATGCTTCATGAGGACAATTGGGATAAACTTAGCCTTCTTGATAAGATAGATGTTTTGGCGACGGTGAAGAATGTTGAAATGCGATACTTTGGCATAAATCACGAAGTGTATCTTGATGCCGGTGATTTAGATGGTGATACTCTCGGATGCTATAATGCAAAAGAGCACAGAATCACAATAGATATTGAACACTTAAAGAGTTCTTCTTCGGAAGATGTTTTGAACACGTTGCTCCATGAGTGCAGACATGTGTATGACAGAATGTGTGTTGAACTTTATAATCAGATAGATGATGATTACAAAAACATGCTGATGTTTTACGAAATTTCCGAGTTCAGGGATGATTTTAATAATTATACAGATGGTGATGAAGACCCGGTGGGATACTATTTTCAGTCTGTTGAAATATCAGCCCGAGAATACAGTAAAATAGCAACAATTGAATACTTTAATTATATCGATAAGTATTTAAAACAATCATATAATGCAACTACGGAGGAATAGAAATGAAAATATCTTACAGTAAATATAAGCTTATGCTTCTCAGACCTGCTATTTACAATGGTGAAGAGTTTGAACTTGATGTGCAGTTTAACAAAGATTCTCTTTATCGAACAGATTTTGCTATAGCTGAGGCCCTTAATATGAAGCATGGTGATACCGCAAGCATTCACGGAAAAGCTTGTTTTGACAATGAAGATTCTTCATATGATTATATTAAAGTATATATGAGTGAATCCGTTTTGACCAAATTCATAGAAAGATACGGATTTAACAAAATAAACGCAACTGTTAGCATAAAGGCTAAGTTTGTTTATGCGGTATATAATAGTGACGAATTTTACGATGAAGGTAAAAAAGAAGAAATAATTGCTTGTAAATTGTTGGAAATACTGTCTCATCAAGATGAAATGTCAATAGATGAAAGTAACAAATCGCCTGAAATGAGGGATTATTTTGCAGACGGAATGAAATAGAGAAAAGGAAGTGGTTGTATGATAATTCATAACAGAAAAGAGCTTGCAAGGCTCAAACGTTATAACAAATGGAAGCAGATTAACCAATGTATATCAATACCAATATTAAT
>JAZNCG010000076.1:0-7729 GCA_045587405.1 Ructibacterium sp.
AATTTTAAAAAAACTATTGTAAAAAGTGCCATTTTTTTCCGTTATAGTGAAGGGATATTTTTTTTTACAAAATTTTTCTTCATTGAACTTTGAAAAATTCATACCCAACATCGAATACTTTAGCAATAATTTGAGCAGGGTGAAAATGCGCTGCGACTACCTGTGAAGATATGTCTTCATAAAAAGAATTGCCTGCATAAGGTATGAGCGTATATCCATTTGAAAGCCATACGGAATATGACTTACCGTAATTGCCAAGACAATTATTGCCTATAATGATACTCCCGTACAGTCGAGGTTAAGTCCCAGAGTACGGCCCGGGCGTTGCCGGGGAGGTGAGATGCCTGTGATGCTTTAAGTCAAAGCAGTTCGATAGATTTGCCCGTAAGTCAGGGGACAGGAATAATACTGATTTGAATAAATAGTAGTAAGTTTTCAGTATAATTGAAAACAAAACATAGGGTAGGGCGACTAAGTGCCGCCCTGCTCGTGTTTTGTTTTAAGAAACGGAGGAAGAACTATGTTAATGGGTAAAGAATTAGAAAATACTGTAGCTTATGTGTTTGCAAATTATATTTTAAGAATGCTTGAAAAAGAAGAAGTAATTACAGCAAGTGAAGTTGAAAAGGTTGATAAAAATATAGCGGAGCTTTTAAATGCAGAATACAAATATTCGTGTAGAATAGCATAAAAGTAAGATGAAATTTTATTACATATACTGAATGGATAAATTCACAGTTATATGGTATTGTGTGTGCTGATAAAAGAAGAAAGGAGAAAAAATCATGGCTGAAATCATTGTTATACCACCAACCAAAAATCTTGATCAGGAACCTAAAAAGTTAAGAACAGCAGCTTATGCAAGAGTAAGTTCAGACTTGGAAGACCAAAAGAATTCATTTCTGGTACAGATGGACTACTATAAGCAATACATAAAAAGGAATCCTGATATGGAATTTGTGGACATGTATGCTGATGAAGGCATAACAGGAACAAGCAAGGAAAAACGAACTGATTTCTTAAGAATGATTGCAGATTGTAAAGATGGTAAAATAGACTTGATACTTACAAAGTCTGTGTCCAGATTTGCAAGAAACACCTATGATTGTATCAGCACAGTAAGAGAACTTAAAAAATACGGAGTAAATGTTGTGTTCGAGGAAAATGAACTTGACACAAGAAGGCTCTCAACAGAATCAGAGCTTATAGCAATAGCTTCTATTGCACAGGAAGAATCGGTATCCATATCCAAAAATCAAAAAATAGCAGTAAAAATCAGAATGAAGAACGGTACATATAAACAGGGTACTGCACCATATGGATACAGTGTAAAAAATGGGGTATTTACAATAATACCCGAACAGGCTGAAATAGTACAGCTTATATTCAACGCATACAAAGAAGGTAAGAGTATGCGAAAAATAGCAGAGGAATTAACAGAAATGGAAATTCCGAAAGCTGATAATACTACAGATTGGGGTGCCAATCACATCAGATATATACTGACTAACGTCAGATATAAAGGAGATTCGCTTCATCAAAAAACATATACAACAGACTTCCCGTTCAAGAGCAAAAGAAATCGCGGGGAATTTGATATGTATTATATGAAAGATGCGAATCCTCCAATAATATCGGAAGAAATGTTCGACAAGGTAAATGCACTGATTAAAAACCAAGGTGAACGATATAATGGTACGGAGCGTAAAAAACCTGTCAAATATCCACTGAGTTTAAAGATATATTGTGCAGATTGCAAAAGCACATATAAAAGAAAGGCATCTTCAAACTCACAATGGGTATGCAGGAAGCATGATACAAATTCAAATAAATGCACCAATCCGCAAATATCAGAAAGAAAAGTGTATAAAGCCTTCGTAGGAATGTATAACCGATTGGTAAAGAATAAGGAAATAATCCTCATAAAAATGCTCGACGAACTCAAACTTCTAAAGGAGCGAAAAATGAGCAGTCAATATGAGGTTCATAATATAACAGAAGAAATAGCAAAACTAACGAAGCAGGTTCTTGTAATCCAAAAGCTGCAAGCTCAGGGTTACATAGAACCTGCTTCTTATCATGAAAGACTAAATGAAATTAATTCAGAAATACTATCGCTCAATAAAGCAAAAAAGACACTTACAGGAAAAGATGAATGTGATACTGCAATAAAGAATACAACAAGAATAATAACACTGATAGATAAAAAAGGAGCAATAAGCAGCTTCGATAAAAACACATTTGAAGCAATGGTTGAAAGAATAATAGCAAAGAAGAATATGCTTACATTCAAGCTGATAAACGGAATGATGATAACAGTAAATGCGGAGGAATGAATATGGCAAACAGATATGTGGCATTCGGCTACGAGATAACAGACGGTCAATTCTCTGTAATCGAATCTGAGAAAATAATAGTTCAAAACATATTCGGATTATACCTGAATGGAAAATCATTCAATGAAATTTCAACAAGAATGAATGATGCAGGAGTATCCTACAACAATGATGGCAGACAATGGAATAAAAACATTATTAAAAGAATAATGGAAAACAGAAGGTACATAGGTGAGAAAGGATTTCCGCAGATAATAACTTCTGAAACATTCGATATGGCGGAAAGGATACGACTCAGTAAGTTCACACCGCCCACACCGGAAGAAAAGCAAATATTAGACTTCTATCAGGAAGGACTGGTATGCAGTGAGTGTGGTGCAAAACTTGAAAGGTATAAAGGAAGTGTAACGAAAAACGGTAAAATAAACACCTACAGAAGATGTTCGAATCAAGATTGTACAGGGAGCATAGCTCCTATAAATGAGAAAAAACTAAATAACATAGTATCTGACATCTTAAATGTACTAATAGATAACTATACCGAAATAAAAGGTGTAACCCAATCAAATGATGAGATGGGAACAGAAGTAATAAAGCTTGAAAATGAACTTGCTGATGAGATGATGAAAATAACACTGAATATCAGCAGGATAGTCGACAGAATTACTGAGCTTGCAGAGGTAAGATTCGAGAACACAAAAGATTATGACTGCACAGCCATCGATGAAAAAATAAAAAAGGTACTGTGTGTGCATCCTAAATCACAAACCTTGGATGGAAAGCTTCTCCATAGTGTCGTAAAAAGAATAAGGTATGCACCGAACAGAACAATAGAGATTGAACTTATAAATGGATATAAGATAACAGGAGGTGAACCTAATGATGCAAAATGTGGCTTATCAAGCTAGCACTCCAATGCCGGCACCGGTTGTTGAAATCATACCGGCAACAGTACAAAATACACTGAAAGTGATTGAAAGGAAAAACTTGAGGGTAGCTGCTTACTGCCGAGTAAGTACTGACCACGAAGAACAGCAGACAAGCTACAAGACACAGGTTGAATACTACACAAATTATATAAAAGAAAACCCAAACTGGAAATTTGTGAAGATATTCGCAGATGAAGGACTGAGTGCAACATCTACTGCAAAGCGAAAAGAATTTCTTGAAATGATGGAGATGTGTAAAAAAGGCAAAATAGACCTGATAATAACAAAATCAACATCAAGATTCGCAAGAAACACTCTTGATACCTTACAGTATGTTAGAATGCTCAAGGAAATTGGTGTAACGGTTATATTCGAAAAAGAAAATATAAACACCTCTGAATTAAATAGTGAGATAATACTTCAACTGTATGCAATGTTCTCGCAGGCAGAAAGCGAATCAATAAGTAATAACGAAAAAGATGGCAGAAGGAAAGGCTACAGAATAGGTAGAGTTCCTATGATGTACGGTAGCATCCTTGGATACAGGAAGGGAGCTGACGGTAATCCTGAAATCATACCTGAAGAAGCACAAATAGTGATAGGAATATTCGCAAGATTCCTTGAGGGAGATAGCTTAAAAAACATAGGACTATGGTTAGAACAGCAGGGAATAAAAACAGTAAGAGGTAACACAAAATGGTCAAAAAGTGTCATAAAGAGTATTCTTGAAAACGAGAAGTATAAAGGCGATGTGCTGATGCAGAAGTCATTCGTACTGGATATCTTCTCAAAAAAGAATATAAAGAACACAGGCGAACTTCCCAAATACTTAGTGAAACACCATCATACTCCGATAATTGAACCGGAAGTATTCGACAGGGTTCAGTTCGAACTGAAAAGAAGGTTTGATAAAACTATAAAAGTAGGGAATATCGATACAACAAGGTATAGCAGTAAGTATGCTCTTACGGATATAGTAGTATGCGGTGAGTGCGGTGCTAAATACAAAAGAGTAACCTGGGCAAGAAACGGAGAAAAGAAAATTGTATGGAGATGTGCAAACAGACTTAAACATGGAAGAAGGTTATGCAGACACTCACCAACCATACTTGAAGAAACACTACATAGTGCCATAATAAAATCGCTAAATGCGATGCTGAAATCAAGAAGCACACTGAATGAAATGCTAAAAGGAAGCCTTGCTGCAATCCTCGGAGCAAGCAGAGGTGAAATGAGGATCGGAAGCATAACAAATGAGATTGCACTACTTAACAATCAAATATATGACATGGTAAAAGAAGAAATAGAAAAAAGAAGTGAAAATGAAGTCATAGAGAAAAAATGTGCTGAACTGCATGGGAAAATAAAGGTGCTAAAAGAGGAGATAAATAGCATCCGAACAGAAAAACAGATGGCTGAAGCCGGAAGCGGAAAATTAAGAGATGTATATGAAGCACTGCAATCTATGAATACCGAATTCACAGAATATGATGATATCGCTGTAAGAAGGCTTGTAAGTAGGGTTAGTATCTTATCAGAGGATAAAGTGATAGTAACCTTGTGTGATAGCCTTGATATGGAACAGCAAATACAAATAGGCATGTGATAAAATGATAGCACAGTATGAGATAATTATAGTATATGATAAAGAGTATGGTGAAGTCATTGTATATGAAACCGGTAAATACATGAACGATTCGAATGACATTGTGTCTGAAGCAATATCGCTTGAGCTTATAGAAGAAAGGTACCGTGAAAAAGTGCGTTGGGCATATTGTAAATCGGACTATAAGTATTAGTTGAAAAGAAAACATATTATAAATGTTTTTAACATATTCACCTTTTCAAATCTGGATTTATGTTGTATAATATTAAATAGATTTAATATTGTGCAAAGGAAAGAGGCTCAAAAGGTGATTAACTCTAAACTGCTTGATAAATTAAAAGTTATAACAGATGAAGAACAAAAAATCTTAAGCGGCAAAATAGACATAGAAAGAAATCTATATATGCAAAGTTCACTTAATGTTATTAACAGTCAAAAGCTTCTTGAATCAGGTAAGTTAATTACAATAAGACCGCATACTCGCTTTGTAAGATTTCCGGAGCATTCTCATGATTTTGTTGAGATGGTATATATGTGCAGTGGACAAACAACCCATATTGTAAATGGTAAAAAAGTTACACTTAAAGAGGGTGAGCTGCTTATTTTGTGTCAAAGTGCTGTGCAGGAAATAATGCCTGCCAAAGCTGATGATATAGCAGTAAATTTTATTGTTGTTCCATCTTTTTTTGATGATGTGTTAAGAATAATTGATGAGGAAAATACCCCTCTTACAGAATTTCTCGTTGATACTATAAAGGGAAACAACAGTGAAACCGGATATCTTCATTTCAAAGTATCTGATGTTTTACCAATTCAGAATCTTATTGAAAATTTAACATATAATCTTTTACACAAGGTTTCAAATAAGCGTAATATCAATCAGAAAACAATGGCACTTTTGTTTTTGCAGTTGATAAATCATACCGATAAACTTGAATCCTATGAGCAGGATGAAACTATTGTTAAGGTTCTAAGATATATAGAAGATAATTACAAAGATGGCAGTCTCTCCAAGCTCGCTGAAATACTCTATTGTGATACTTGTTATCTGTCAAGAGAAATCAAAAGAAAGATAGGAAAGAATTATGTAGAATTATTACGTGAGAAAAGGCTCTCTCAGGCTTGTTTTTATCTCAAGAATACCAAAATGTCAATTGAAGACATAATTTATTCTGTCGGATATCAAAATATAAGTTATTTTTACAGGGTATTCGAAGAAAAATATGGATTGTCCCCAAGAAAATACAGGAATAATTAAAAAGTCAGTCTTATATAAGGCTGATTTTTTTGTTTGCAAAAAAAGACAGTTTTTTGAACAAATTTAGTTATTAAAATTGTATTTTTGCGGTGATATACTTTCGTTGAAGGAGGGATATTATGAAATATGCTCTTGCAATAGATATCGGAGCATCATCCGGCAGACATATACTAGGGTGGATTGAAGATGGCAAAATCTATACCGAAGAAATCCACAGATTTGAAAACAATATAAAAGAAGTTGATGGTTCTCTTGTGTGGGATATCGAAAAGCTTGTTAATGAGGTTAAAACAGGTATTAAAAAATGTAGCGAAATCGGTAAAATACCCGAAAGTGTTGCTATTGATACCTGGGGCGTTGATTATGTTCTTTTAGATGAAAAAAAGGAAATGATTTCGCCTGTATATAGCTACAGAGATTCAAGAACACTTGATGTTATAGACAAGGTAGAGAAAATAGTTTCCAAGGAAGAACTTTATTCACGAACAGGCATACAGAAACTTAATTTTAATACCATTTATCAGCTTTATGCCGATAAGCTTTCTGGAAAACTTGATAGAGCAAAACACTTTTTAATGATACCTGCATACCTTTCGTATTGCCTTACAGGTGTTATAAAAAATGAATACACAAATATGACCACAACAGGTTTTATGAATGCCAAGGAATATGAGCCTGATACGCTTATATTAAATAAACTTGGAATAAAAGACGACATATTTGGCGATATCTTAATGCCGGGTGATTTAATCGGTGATTTTACAGATGAAATGCAAAATTATTGCGGCTTTAATTCAAAAGTTATGTTTTGCCCAAGCCACGACACAGCATCTGCAGTTGCGGCATGTCCGTTAAAAGAAAACGGTGCATATATTTCATCAGGCACATGGAGTCTTATCGGAATAGAAATAATGAATCCTGTACTTTCAAAAGAATCAGAAATTGCTAATTTCACAAATGAAGGCGGAATAGAATACAGATTTCGTTTCTTAAAAAACTATATGGGTATGTGGCTTTTCCAGAATATCAGGCGTAATCTTAATAAAACACTTACTTATGATGAAATGATGAATGAAGCTAAAAATAGCGGTAAGTATTACTACATAGATGTAAATGCCCAGGACTTTGTAGCCCCCGAAAATATGATTGATGCAATTGAGAACTATCTTAACAAACCCGATATGACACTTGGTGAAGTTATAAACACAGTGTAACATTCGCTTGCAAAGTCATATAAATCGGCAATGGAAGAAATTGAAAAATTATCAAAAACAAAAATTGATACAATTCATATCGTAGGTGGTGGAAGCAAAGATAAATATCTTTGTGAATTAACCGAAGAATACACAGGTAAGAAAGTTGTAACCGGAGCTACCGAAACAACTGCACTTGGAAATATTATTTCACAGTTCTACAAAAAAGACGGTGAATACACTTTAGATAAATTAAGAGAAATAATAAGTAATTCATTTTAAAGGAGGAGGAATAAAATGAGTCGATACGAAGAAAGTAAAAAATTCTATGCCGATATGGGTGTAGATACTGAAAAAGTTCTGGAAACCCTTAAAAACATTCCTGTTTCCATGCACTGCTGGCAGGG
>JAZNCG010000077.1:0-3630 GCA_045587405.1 Ructibacterium sp.
TGTTGCAATTACTGCAGCAATGCCTTTAGGAACCGGATTAATTGGATTTAAGCATAAATATGCCAACAGATTTTTTGATGTAGGTATTGCAGAACAACACGCTGTTACCTTTGCGGCAGGATTAGCAAAGGCGGGAATGATACCTTGTTTTGCTGTTTATTCAACTTTTTTACAAAGAGCATATGATCAGGTTGTACATGATGTTGCATTACAAAATCTACATGTTGTATTTTGTATAGATAGATGCGGACCTGTTGGAAATGATGGAGAAACGCATCAGGGAGTGCTGGATATATCATATCTTTCGACAGTTCCTAATTTAACAATTTTATCACCAGCATCTGCTGAAAATTTTGAATATATGTTGAGATATGCTGTTAATGAATGTAATGGTCCTGTTACTATCAGATATCCAAGAGGACTTGTATCATATTTTAACCATTATGAGCAAAATTTAAAAGCAGAAATGGTTAAAGATGGAAAAGATATTTTGCTTGTATCTATTGGTACAGTTCTATATGATGCTTTAGAGGCAGCTGAAATATTGGAAAAAAGAAATATTTCTGTTGCTGTTATAGATGCTAAATTAGTTAAACCATTAGATATAGAAACAATAAGAGAAGCTTGTGTTGGGAAAAAAATAATTGCTTCATTGGAAGATAATGTTGTTGTAGGAGGATTTGGTCAGCAATTGGAGATTGCGCTTGAAAGAAAGGTTGAAATCTTTGCTTATCCAAATGAGCCTATCTGTCAGGGAAGTGCAAAAGAATTAAAAATAAAATACGGACTTAGCAGCAAACAAATTGCGGATAAGATTTATAGTTTGATTTTGAATTAGAGAGGTAAAAAGATGGCGAAACAACGCTTAGATGTTTATATGGTAGAGCAAGGCTTAGTTACGAGTCGTTCTTTAGCACAATCTATGATTATGGCAGGAGAAGTGTATATAAATCAGCAAAAAGCATCTAAAGCTGGTGAACTAATTAATGGAGATGAAAAGATTGAAATTAGAAGCAAATCTCTTAAATATGTAAGCCGAGGCGGTTTAAAATTAGATAAGGCTATGAAGTCTTTTCCAATAGACTTGAGTAATAAAATATGTATGGATATAGGAGCATCAACAGGTGGTTTTACTGATTGTATGTTGCAAAACGGCGCTGCCAAGGTGTATTCAGTTGATGTAGGTTACGGACAGCTCGCATGGAAATTAAGACAAGACCCAAGAGTTGTTAATATGGAAAGAACAAATGTGAGATATATAACGGAAGAAGATATTTTAGAGCCTATTGATTTTTTTTCGGTTGATGTTTCTTTTATATCTCTTAAACTGGTTTTGCCTGTTGCTTATAAGCTTTTGAAGGATAATGGTTATGGCGTATGTTTAATTAAGCCACAGTTTGAAGCAGGCAGAGAAAAAGTAGGAAAAAATGGTATTGTGCGAGATAAAGCAGTACATCTTGAAGTAATAAATAATGTAGTTAAATTTACTCGCAAACTTGGGTTTTCTGTTTTAGGAATGGATTTTTCCCCAATAAAAGGGCCCAAGGGAAACATTGAGTATTTAATGTATGTTGGTAAGAATGGTGAAGAGAATGCAATTGATTTTAAATCAATTGTTGAAGATTCCCACATTTTAGATAGGTGATTTTATGGATAAATTGGCTGTTATACCAAATGTTTTACGAGATATTGGATTGGAAGAAACTGTTAGGGTTATATCTGTCCTTTCGGGATATGGTAAGACAATAATGATGGAAGAGTGTTTCAGGAATAATAATTTAAAAAATGTTGAATTTTGTGAGATCAACACATTGTTTAGCGAAGCGGATATTGCTATTGTCCTTGGTGGTGATGGCTCTATTTTGAGCGTTGCACCTATGGCGGCAAAATATGATTTGCCGATATTGGGAATTAATCTTGGAAATCTTGGTTTTTTGGCTCAGGCCGAAAAGGGCGATTATGATATATTCAAGGTTCTTTTTTCAGGGAACTATTCGGTTTTAAACTGTATGATGCTTGATTGTACAATTTTAAGAAATGGTGAAAAAATAGAGAGCTTTACGGCTTTAAATGATGTTGTAGTATCAAGCGATGGCTATTCCAAGATGATAAAAATCTCTGCATCTGTTAACGGAACATCTATTGGTAAATATTCGGCAGATGGACTCATTGTTGCAACTCCCGTTGGTTCTACGGCTTATTCCCTATCAGCAGGTGGGGCAATTTTGCATCCGTCTATGGATGCAATGATGATAACGCCTATATGCCCTCATACATTAAAATCGCGAGCCTCCGTTTTTCACGGAGAAGATATAATTAATATAATCCCTGACACATTAAATCATTCGCCTATTGTTGTTATGGTAGATGGAAAGAAGAGATATTCTTTAGGAAATGATGAGGAGTTACAAGTTATAAAATCTAAATTGCGGACAAAGCTTGTTAATGCAAATAACAGAAATTTTTTTGATGTATTAAGAGAAAAATTATCGGATTAAGTTTAGTGGGAGTGAAATGGAGGTTGACAAAAGATGCTTACAGAACTTCATATAAAGAATATTGCTGTAATTGAAAATCTTTCGATTTCTTTTGGCAATGGATTTCATGTCTTAACCGGTGAAACAGGTGCAGGAAAGTCTATATTAATAGATTCAATTAATATGGCATTAGGTGGGAGAACGCCTAAAGATTTAATTCGTACAGGTGCTGAAACAGCAATGGTTGATATGGTATTTGAGCCATCTGATGAAGTTTTAAAGGAACTGAAAGAATATGATGTTGAATCAGAAGATGGATACATTTATATAAGCAGACAAATCACAACAGACGGAAAGAGTAAAGCTCGTATTAATGGAAGACTGGTGCCTGTTAGCGTGTTAAAAGATATTTCTGTATATCTTTTAACAATACATGGTCAGAATGATAATCAAAGTATTTTGTCGCCAAAGGCACATTTGAAGTTTGTTGATGAATATGGTAATTATAAAAATTTAATTGAATCATATAAAAACCAATATAAAAAAGTTAAAGAACTTGAAATTAGTTTAGAAGAGCTTGTTATTGATGAAACCGAAAAAGAGCGAAGAATTGATTTGCTTAAGTATCAAATAGGGGAGATTTCTTCGGTTAAATTGCATGATGGTGAAGAAGAAGAATTAGAAGAAAGAAGAAAATTTCTTGCGCATATAGAACAAATAGTTGAAAATTCTAATTCAGCATATAATAATCTTTATGGCTATGAAACAGAACAAGGTGCTTACGATAAAATTGTATCAGCGGTTCATTCTCTGGAAATGGTTTCGTCTTTTGATGATAATTTAAATGACTTTTATAGCAGGCTTTCATCTGTATCGGCAGATTTAGAGGATATAACCCATGAACTAAAATCCTATATCGGGCATATCGATTATGAACAGGGTGAAATAGATGTAATTGAGGAAAGACTTTCTGTTATTTCAGATTTAAAAAGAAAATATGGCGGAACAGTTAACGAGGTATTAAATTACCTTGTAAAGGCAGAAAATGAATTATCTGATATAGAAAACTCAGATGTAAAAAGAATTGATTTACAGAATGAATTGCAGAGAGAATATATTTCATTAAAAAACCTTGCAGACGATTTATCTAAAG
>JAZNCG010000078.1:0-3265 GCA_045587405.1 Ructibacterium sp.
CCGTTTAATGCTTTGTTCATGCTTCTGACCGCACAGAATTTACCGCACATAGAACAGCTTTCCTCAATTTCAGGTTTTCTGTCATCACGAATTTTCTTTGCAGTTTCAGGATCTATGGAGCATTCCCACTGCTTTTCCCAATCAAAGTTTCTTCTTGCATCAGCCATAGCATCGTCAATATCTCTTGCGTGCGGAATATGCTTTGCAATGTCGGCTGCGTGTGCCGCAATTCTTGATGCTATGATTCCTTGCTTCACATCATCAACATTTGGGAGAGCTAAGTGTTCTGCAGGAGTTACATAACAAAGGAACGCCGCACCTGCCGATGTTGCTATCGCACCGCCGATTGCTGAAGTTATATGGTCATAGCCGGGAGCAATGTCGGTAACGATTGGCCCTAACACATAGAAAGGTGCACCCATACAGATTGTCTGCTGAAGCTTCATATTAGCTTCAATCTGGTCAAGCGGCATGTGTCCCGGACCTTCTACCATAACCTGCACATCCTTTGCCCATGCTCTTTTTGTAAGCTCACCAAGTCGGACAAGTTCTTCTATCTGACAAACATCGCTTGCGTCTGCAAGACATCCGGGGCGACAAGCATCTCCAAGAGAAATGGTAACATCATATTCACGGCAGATATCGAGTATTTCATCGTAATATTCGTAGAACGGATTTTCTTCACCTGTCATACTCATCCATGCAAAAACCAAAGAGCCACCACGGGAAACTATATTCATTTTTCTCTTGTGGTTTTTTATCTGTTCTATGGTTTTTCTTGTGATACCGCAGTGAATGGTTACAAAGTCCACGCCGTCCTGAGCATGAAGTCTTATGACATCAATAAAATCCTTTGCAGTAAGTGTGTCTAAATCTCTTTGATAGTGAATAACGCTGTCATATACGGGAACTGTTCCTATCATAGCAGGACATTCGCTTGTCAGCTTTTGTCTGAATGGTTGGGTATTGCCGTGAGAGGATAAGTCCATAATAGCTTCTGCACCCATATTAATTGCAGCCATAACCTTTTCCATTTCAATGTCATAATCTTTGCAGTCTTTGGATACGCCCAAGTTTACATTGATTTTTGTGCGAAGCAAAGAGCCAACACCGTTTGGATCTATACAGCTATGTAATTTGTTTGCACAAATTACAACCTGCCCTTTGGCAACAAGCTCTCTGATTTCCTCTGGTGTTCTATATTCCTTTTCTGCAACTGCCTTCATTTCAGGTGTTATGATGCCCCTTTTTGCGGCATCCATTTGTGTTGTATAATTTCTCATTCTATCAGTTCCTTTCAATCAGATATTTTTTCTTCGGCAAAATGCGATGTAAGGTCAAAGTTATGCATCATCGGTCCTGAACCTTGTCCTAAATCAAGCTGTGCGGATAGAGCACTCGAAATATATTCCTTTGCTCTTTGTACGGACTCGGCAAGAGCAAACCCTTTTGCAAGGTTTGATGCTATAGCACTTGATAATGTACATCCTGTACCGTGTGTGTTGGGGTTGTCTATTCGCTTACCTTCAAACCAATAATACTCTCTGTCTGCATATAAAAGGTCATTTGCATCATTGATGTTATGACCTCCCTTTAGAAGAACTGCACAGTTATGTGCATCACCAATAACTTTTGCTGTCTTTTCCATATCCTCTTTAGTTTCAATGGCAAGCTCTGACAGAACTTCAGCCTCCGGTATGTTAGGTGTAACTAGTGTTGCTATCGGAAGTAGTTCTTTGGTAAGCGCCTCAACTGCATCTGTTTTCATAAGCGCAGAACCGCTTGTTGCAACCATAACAGGATCAACAACAATGTTTTTTGCCTTATGGTATTTGAGTCTCTCTGCGATTACGCAAACAAGCTCACTTGATGATACCATACCGATTTTGACACTATCAGGAAAGATATCCTCGAACACTGCGTCAATTTGTTGTTTCAGGAAATCAGGTGTTGACTCCTGAATTGCTCTCACGCCGGTCGTGTTTTGTGCCGTCAGTGCCGTTATAGCACTCATGGCATAAACACCATTCATCGTCATTGTTTTAATATCTGCTTGAATGCCGGCGCCTCCACTGCAGTCGCTTCCTGCAATGGTCAATGCTGTTTTCATTCTCACTTCAATTACTCCTTTCGTATTTCAGCATCGTTTTATATAGCGACATAAGGTGGTGCCCCCAATCTGCCGCTTGTTTATTTATTTGTTTATACTATTACAAAACTTTTCAAAATCTGAATAGTTTTCAATATAGTAGTCTGATATCATTTTAAGTTCCTCTTGATTTTCTTCATGAACATCAAAAACGCCCACAGTGACAAATCCATCTGCCTTTGCTGTTCTCAAAGCATGCACGACATCTTCAAATACAGCTGTTTCTTTTTTAGAAGTTCCGAGATGATTTTGTGCCTCACGGTATATGTGAGGTTCCTCCTTGCTATGTCCCACCGATGCACAGGTGAATACTTCAGAAAAATAATCCCTAACGCCAAGTCTAGCCAGTGCAGTTTCTACCAAAGGTTTATCTGTAACTGTAGCAATACACATTTTTACACCTTTGGCTTTGAGTTTTTCCAAGAACACTTCAATACCTGGCTTTAGTTTTACAGTTTCGGCATAATATCGTTCCACCATTTTGTTTACACCATCTACAATTTCATTTACAGACAACACAACTCCATAATTTTCTCTGTAATATTTTGCAGCCTGTTCCAAAGTAAAGGCTTTGAATGTTTCTTTCAGGTTCTCCTTTGGCTCTTTACCAAGAGAACGAAGATAATCTTCGCCGATTGTATCCCATATAAACATCGAATCAAGGATGGTTCCGTCTAAATCAAATATTGCTCCTTTTAACATAATTCAAGTTCCTTTGCTTCGGCTTTTAGTTCGGCGGTAGCTTGCTTGGGATCATCTGCCTTCATAATTGCCGATACAACACAGATACCTGCAATTGGAATACCTTTGAGAATATCAATATTATCCTTATTAAGTCCGCCGATAGCATTTACAGGTATTGGAACAGCACTACAGATATTGCCAAGCGTATCTGTTGATGTAATAACTGTTTTTACTTTAGTTGTAGTTGGATATATCGCTCCTACCCCGAGATAGTCTGCACCTTGCTGATAAGCTTCAAGAGCCTGCGGAACAGTTTTTGTTGTTGCTCCTATAATAAAATCATCACCGAGGATTTTTCGTGCTGTGTTGATTGGCATATCGCTTTGTCCGAGATGAACACCTTCTGCACCCATGGCAAGCGCAACATCCACT
>JAZNCG010000079.1:0-4301 GCA_045587405.1 Ructibacterium sp.
CTCTCACGAAATTCAGAAGATTGAAGTTATGGACTACGAAGACCTGAAGGGTCTGGTTGATCAGGATGCTCTGAAGGAATTCAGAGATCGTGCTCTGAACCCTGAACATCCCGTACTGCGCGGTACCGCTCAGAATGGTGATATCTACTTCCAGGGTAGAGAAGCTTCTAATAAATTCTATGATGAAATTCCTGATATCGTTGCTGATTATATGAAAGAAATCACAAAGATTACAGGTCGTGAATATAAGCCATTTAACTACTACGGCGCAGCTGATGCTGAAAAAGTTATTGTTGCTATGGGTAGCGTTTGTCAGGCTCTTGAAGAAACAGTTGATTATCTTAACGCTAAAGGCGAAAAGGTTGGTGTTCTTGAAGTTCACCTTTACAGACCTTTCTCTGCTAAATACTTCTTTGATGTAATGCCAAAGTCTGTTAAGAAGATTGCTGTTTTAGACAGAACTAAAGAACCGGGTTCTTTAGGCGAGCCTTTGTATCTTGATATCTGCAACATCTACAAAGATTGCGACAACGCTCCTGAAATCATCGGCGGTCGTTTCGGTCTTGGTTCAAAGGATACAACTCCAACTCAGTTGGTTGCTGTATTTGATAATATGGATGCAGACAAGCCTAAGAAAGGCTTTACAATCGGTATCGTAGATGATGTTACAAATCTTTCTCTTGAATTGGGCGAGCGCGTAAACGCTGCTCCTGCAGGTGCAACTCGTTGTAAGTTCTGGGGGTTTGGTTCTGACGGTACAGTTGGTGCAAACAAAGATGCTATCAAGATTATCGGTGATAACACAGATATGTATGCTCAGGCATATTTTGATTACGACTCTAAGAAGTCCGGTGGTGTTACTATGT
Organism: Ructibacterium sp.; assembly: GCA_045587405.1. Taxonomy (GTDB): domain Bacteria; phylum Bacillota; class Clostridia; order Monoglobales; family Monoglobaceae; genus Ructibacterium. The sequence continues at coordinate 867 of JAZNCG010000079.1, forward strand.
CTCACTTGAGATTTGGTAAAACTCCTATTAAGTCAACATACTTGCTTGACGAAGCTGATTATATTGCATGTCATAAGCCGGCATATATTTATCAGTATGATATTTTAGAAGGCTTGAAGAAGGGCGGAACATTCTTACTTAACTGCGTATGGTCACCTGAAGAATTGGAAGAAAAGCTTCCAGGTTCATTCAAGCGTTATCTTGCAGAGAACGAGATTAACTTCTACACAATCAACGCAGTTGATGTTGCTGTTAAAGTAGGTCTTGGTCCTAACCGTATCAACATGGTAACTCAGAGTGCTTTCTTTAAGCTTTCAGAGGTTATTCCTTTTGACGAAGCTGTTAAGCTTATTAAGGATGCAATCAAGAAAACTTATGGTAAGAAGGGTGACGAGATTGTTAAGATGAACTGTGATGCAGTTGATGGCGCAATCGACGCTCTTAAGAAGATTGAAATTCCTGCAAGCTGGAAAGATGCCGAGGATACAGATACAACAGATGCAAATCGTCCTGAGTTCATTTCTTCAATTGTTGACCCTGTAAACGCTCAGCGTGGTAACAAGTTGCCTGTAAGCGTATTTGAAGGCCGTGAAGATGGTACATTCGAAACAGGTACATCAAGATTTGAAAAACGCGGTGTTGCAGTATTGGTTCCTGAATGGAAACCAGACCTTTGTATTCAGTGTAATCAGTGTTCATTGGTATGTCCTCACGCTGCAATTCGTCCTGTATTGGTAGACGCAGACGAGAAGACTGCAGCTCCTGGCAACTTTGAAACATTAAAGGCAATCGGTAAGGATTTTGCAGGTTTAGAATTTAGAATGCAGGTATCTCCTCTTGACTGTCTTGGTTGCGGAGTTTGTGCAAATACATGTCCTGCTCCTAAGGGCAAAGCTTTGGTAATGCGTCCTATCGACGAAGTTTCTGCAGAGCAAGAGCCTAACTGGACATATGCTATGGAGAAGGTTTCTAATAAAGCAAACCTCGTAGACAAAACTGCAAATGTTAAGAACTCACAGTTTGCTCAGCCATACCTTGAATTCTCAGGTGCTTGTGCAGGCTGTGGTGAAACACCATATATCAAGCTTATTACTCAGCTCTTTGGTGATAGAATGATGGTTGCAAACGCAACAGGTTGTACATCAATCTGGGGTGGTTCTGCTCCTTCAATGCCATATTGTAAAGACGAAAACGGCAGAGGTCCTGCTTGGGCAAACTCATTGTTCGAGGATAATGCTGAATTTGGTTTAGGTATGGTTATTGCTAACAAGAAGATAAGAGCAACTTTAGAAGCAAGAATGAAATCTGTTATGGATACAGTTTCTGCTGATTTGGCAGCTGCATTCAAAGAGTGGATTGATGCAAAAGAATGTTCAACAGGTTCCAAAGCTGCTGCTGATAAGATTGAAGCTTTGATTAAGGATGCTGATATGAGCAACCCTGCAATCAAGGAAATCGCTGACAGAACAGACTTCTTGGTTAAGCGTTCACAGTGGGTATTCGGTGGTGACGGTTGGGCATACGACATCGGTTACGGTGGCTTAGACCATGTTATCGCATCGGGCGAGGATATTAATATCTTCGTTGTTGATACCGAGGTATACTCAAACACAGGCGGTCAGTCTTCAAAGGCTACACCAACAGCTGCTGTTGCTAAGTTTGCAGCTTCAGGTAAGAAGGTTAAGAAGAAGGATTTGGGTATGATTGCAACAACTTATGGTTATGTTTATGTTGCACAGATTGCTCTTGGTGCTAATATGGCTCAGGCGCTTAAGGCTATCAAGGAAGCAGAAGCATATCCGGGCCCATCTTTGATTATCGCATACGCTCCTTGTATCAACCATGGTATCAAGGCTAAAGGCGCTATGGGTAACTCTATTGCAGAGGAGAAGAAGGCTGTTGAAACAGGCTACTGGCACTTATGGAGATTTAACCCTGAATTGGCTGAAGAGGGCAAGAACCCATTTGTATTGGATTCTAAAGAACCTACAGGCGAAGTTAAAGACTTTATGATGGGTGAAAATCGTTACTTGATGCTCCAGAAGGGTTATCCTGAAATGGCAGAAAAACTCTTTGACAAGGCTGAAAAAGACTTGGCTGAAAGATATGCAGTATATAAGAGAATGGCTAAAGAGGACTAATTTTTCCTTGGAAATCATTAAATAGATTTTAAACAACGGAGTGCTACAGCGCTCCGTTGTTTTTCAAATAAAATCTATAAATTTCCTGAATATGATTGACAATTTTGCTTTTGGCGAGTATACTAAAGAGAATGAACAAAAATCGGAAGGGAGCTTGCATATGAACCGATTGGATTCTATCAGGGCGATGGTTTCGCAAACGCCTTTGTTGGAAATTGATTTGACATATATGGATAAACCATTGAAGATATACGCAAAAGCCGAGTATTATAATCTGACAGGAAGTATAAAAGACAGGGTTGCCTATTATATTTTAAAAAAAGCTATAGATGATGGCTTACTTAAAGATGGTGATATTATAGCAGAGGCAACAAGCGGAAATACAGGGATTGCCTTCTGTGCTGTGGGAACTTATTTAGGACATAAAGTTGTTATATATATGCCTGATTGGATGAGCAAAGAGAGAATACACTTAATGGAAAGCTTTGGAGCGGAGGTGCGTCTTGTTTCTAAAGAGGAAGGCGGATTTTTGGGCTCAATCGCTATGACGGAAGAGCTTTACAAAAAGGGTGGAGTATTTTTGCCTAAGCAGTTTTCTAATGAAGAAAATATTAATACTCATATAGATGATACGGCGGTAGAAATTGCAACTCAGTTAGAAAAAATTGGGATAGAAGCAGGTGGCGTTGTTGCAGGAGTTGGAACAGGTGGAACGATTATGGGACTTGCAAGAGGACTCAGAAAGATAAATCCAAATCTTAAAGCATACCCATTGGAGCCTGCTAATTCGCCGACATTGTCTACGGGGTATAAAACGGGAAACCATAGAATACAAGGCATTTCAGATGAGTTTATTCCGACCATTGTAAACCTTAAAGAGCTTGACGAAGTGGTTTCGGTAGATGATGTGGATTCTATTATTATGGCAAAACGCCTGAGTAGTGAGCTTGGCATAGGTGTTGGAATTTCTTCGGGGGCGAACTTTATCGGAGCTGTCAAGAAGGCTGCGGAAATACCTGATGGTACAGCTATGATTACTGTTTTCGCAGATGATAACAAGAAATATCTGTCAACGGATTACAGCAATCAATGGGATATAAAGGATGGATATATCTCGTCTAAAATTTCTCTTAAAGGATATAAGGCAATACGATAGAAGTAAATTAACTCTTAGATATAGGTTGCATAGCAATCTTTGTCTGAGAGTTATTATTTTTGTAAAGATTTTTTTACTTATTATTATTGGCTTGGTTCACTATCTGTTGGGTTTGTTTTTCTTTTCAGCAAAAATGAT